>DASCPR010000206.1:0-8349 GCA_036012625.1 Prochlorococcaceae cyanobacterium Fu_MAG_50 | reverse complement strand
GGTTAATTACGATCGACCCTTGATTAATGATTCTTTATTTAGCAATAAGCAGATCATGCTCAGTTTCAGTGAAGTGCTTGCCGCTGGCAGTATTAAGACAAACCGCTTCAAGGTGAAAGTTGATGGTAAACGCTATAAGGTCTCCTCCATAGAGGTTCTAGAAGAAGACGCAATCCTGCAACTGAATCTACGCAAGAAGATCAAAGCAGATTCAGATGTGCGTATTTCCTATACTGCTGCCAAGAAAGATCGAAAGAAAGGCGTAATTCAAGATTACGCCGGCAATGACGTTGAAACGTTCCTGGATTACAAGGTAGAACATCCAGTTAACCCTGATGAATCCTTGCCTGGATTGGTCACTTGGAACCCTGTCTTAGAGGGTGCTGAGGACATGATGTCTTTGTGAGCATCTAAGCAATTCACGTGGGTCAGACAAGTTTGCCAGAGGCCCATACAAGTTCATTGCAGGCTGGCCTTTCGGGCAACCAGAGCGTGCGGTCACTTGATAACCGTGCTTTTGCACCCATCCCTCAGCTCCTGATCAGATGCGTGATGCGTCGGTCTCAACTGAACTCTTGCTTCTGGATGCCCCTTCCCCTGGGTATCAGTTCTGCCGATCAATCCTGGTCTAGGTCTCAGGCTGCCAGAAAGCCCATGTTTTCTAAGCAACGACCGGCTCAGCAAATCGTGCCAACTGGTGGCTTCAAGGCCAATGTTGTGCAGGTCTGAAGCGCGGGAGTCTTCTCGTTCGATTCTCCTGATCAAAGGCCCATACATTAAAAAAACCCTGAGAAGCATTGCTTCCCAGGGTTTTTCTGATTTGGTGGCGGGGGGGAGATTTGAACTCCCGACCTTCGGGTTATGAGCCCGACGAGCTACCAGACTGCTCTACCCCGCGGCAGCTCCAAAAGCATACATCTCAGGGTTCACACCCACAGTGCTTTGTCAGCTTTCCTGAAAGCGCAGTTCTCCTTGCACCTCCAGCTGCACCCCCGGGCCGAGCAGCAGAATCTGTTCCTCCAGTTCCTCAAGGGCCATTGGCGTGAGCCAATCCAGTTGACGTAGGAGATGCAATGCCACCGCCTGTTTGGCCCGCCTTGACCCATCCTCCACCTTGATGGCGATCCCCATGCCCTCACCGATGCGGCTCAGGCACTGAACCCCTTCCGCACCACCCTTACTGGCGATCTGTCCATGGGCTCTGCGGATCAGTTCGGTGTCAAAGCGTCCCTCACCTGCCACCAGCTCTGGATGGGCGAGCATGGCCCGACTGACCTGTTCCAGCTCCGCGCATTCAGAAGCCCCCAGATGCGCGTAAAGCAGAGCCATCTGCGAAAGCTGCAGACGCAGGGTCGGAGCGCCGCAATCATCCCTGGCCGCAAGAAGTTCCTCCACCGGAAGACCCAGCAGTTCCGCGACCCTCCTGTTCACTTCTTTCTGAAGCGGATGATCGCCTTGGAGATAGGTGTCAACAGGCCAGCCCATCTTCCGGCAAGTGACGAGAAAGGCAGCATGCTTTCCGGAGCAGTTGTGTTCCAGAGGGCTGCTGGAACCATCGGGAACGGGGCACTGCAGCAGACTTGTTTCAAGATCTGCATTCCAGAGCAGACGAAAGGCCTCCCTGGCATGCATGGCCGTTCCGGAATGGGATCCGCAGCAGATGGCGAGGCCCCGTTCGCCGCTGTTCACCTGCTCAGCGGCACCGCTGCTGATAAATGGCAAGGCCTGAAAAGGCTTCAGCGCTGAACGGATGAAGGTTTCAAAGTCCGCACTGCCTGCGCGCATCAGCACCCTGCCGCGCCCATCGCAGACCACCGCCTGGGCGCGATGAATCGACTCAACACTTGCACCCCGTTTCAGCAACACTTCCAATGCTGGGGTGCCCGATCGCTGGTTGCCGCCGAAGCCGGAGGGAAGATTCATGCTCAGGCAAGCTTCAGGGCTTTCAAAGAGCCTGGCAGAGACTCGCTCCACCCAGCATCAGGCCAGTGGCCATGGCCATCGAACGCAGCAGCCGACTCAGAATCGGTCTGACCTGATGCTGAGCGATGAGAACATCCTGTTCTCTCCAGGCCAGAGGCTTCTCCCAGATCTGGAAGTCGTACCAGCCCGACTCCTCATACTCAACCTTCTCAGAGAGCAACCGCTTGTGGATATAGGTCCACCCAAGCCACTGCCTGACCAAGAGCAGCAAGGGCAACACCAGACTTGCAACGGCCCCGGCCATGATCAATCTGAGCGGGTCATCCCGCAGGGCCCAACTGCCACTTGCAATCAGCAGGCAGAGGGGCAGCACAAGCAACCAACTGATCAGCAGAGCCTGATTCAGTTGATCCTGGGTTTGGCTTGGCCAGGCAAAGAACCAGGACTCATTGAGCTGCCTGTATTCCTCAAGGGGCCTCTGCTGATGGGGAACAGGACAGGCGCTGAATTCGGCCATCAATCCTCAGAGGGCTGCGGGTTGCTCTTTGCTGACATAAGCGCGGCCTTCCCCATGGCTCCAGAACGCCTCCAGGTCGTAGTAGCTGCGCTCACCCGGTTGCAGGACATGAACAATCAGTTCGCCATAGTCGAGAAGGGCCCACTTCCCTTCATTCAGACCTTCTCGCCGCAGGGGGATCCGCTGAGCGTCTGTTTCAAGGCGATCCTCAACCGAGCGGGCAATCGCCTTCACCTGCACATCGGACAGCCCCCCCGCAATCACCATCCAGTCCGCCAGGCTGGAGACCTCATCAACGCGAATCAACTGGATATCAGAGGCCTTGCGGTCATCGCAGGCCTCTGCGGCCATTTCCGCTAATTGTTCACTATCCATAGACGTTCTCACTGGTCACGGATTGCCTTGATCCCTGCTGTTGAGCCATCTCAGCCCGAGCCTTGCCGGCACTCTTGCGCAGGGCTTCCAGCCGATCCTCATAGAAGCTTCTTCTCTTTTTCTTGCGGGTCTGCTCCACAAGCTCCTTGAGGGCCCCGCCAAGACTTTTGTAGGCATTGGGGACGCTGTAACCGAAACGGCAGGCCAGGTCGATCGCCCTTTCATCCGCCGCAATCGCGTCCTGAAGGCGCTTTTCGGAATTGTTCTTCAGATACAGCCGGTAGCCCGCAAAACCGGACAAGCCCATGGCCATCAGCAACAGCAGGCCATCCTGAACCCAGAGTTCACCGATCGCACCGCCGAGACCGATGGCCAGGGCTGCCATCTCCCAACCATCACGGGGAATGGTGTCGTTCTGAACCCGGCCGACTTCATGCCAGAAGAGCAGATTGCGATGGTCGAGAGCAAGGCTGTCCCAGTGCTCAAGGTCGATCTGAATTTCAACCTCATCACGGCCGATCTCTTCCAGGGTGATCAGTTGGGGATCGACTGCTGCTGCAGCCTCCACAAACACCCAGCTCTGCATTTCCGGCGGCAGCATCCCCTTCAGGCGCTGGAGCTCGCTCATGATTGGCTTTGTCTCCTAAGCATTTAAATTAGCGAGAACCGCTTCCGGTTTCAGCCCTCACTCCTAAGAGTGTGGCTCTGCATGGGAAGCTGGTTAAGTTTGGCGATCATCTGATACACCATGCCCCGGCGGAACGATCTGCATCGCATTCTGCTGCTGGGCTCAGGTCCGATCGTGATCGGCCAGGCCTGCGAATTCGATTATTCCGGCACCCAGGCCTGCAAGGCACTGCGATCCGAAGGATATGAAGTGGTGTTGGTCAATTCCAATCCCGCTTCGATCATGACCGATCCGGAGATGGCGGATCGCACCTATATCGAGCCGCTCACCCCTGAAGTGGTGGAACGGGTCATCGAACTGGAGAGGCCGGATGCTCTCCTGCCAACCATGGGTGGTCAGACAGCCCTCAACATTGCCGTTGCCCTTGCGGAAAACGGCAGCCTCGAGCGTTTCGGGGTGGAGTTGATCGGTGCTGATCTGGCGGCGATCCGTAAAGCGGAGGATCGCCTGCTTTTCAAACAGGCCATGGAGCGCATCGGTGTGGCGGTGTGTCCTTCAGGCATCGCCTCCTGCCTTGAGGAGGCGGACGCCGTGGGAGAAGTGATCGACAGCTTCCCGCGCATCATTCGTCCAGCCTTCACCCTCGGGGGTTCAGGTGGTGGCATTGCCTATAACCCTGAGGAATATGTCTCCATCTGCAAGAGCGGCCTTGATGCAAGTCCTGTCTCTCAGATCCTGATCGAACAATCCCTGCTGGGTTGGAAGGAATTTGAACTGGAGGTGATGCGAGACCAGGCCGATAACGTCGTGATCGTCTGCAGCATCGAGAACCTTGATCCCATGGGGGTTCATACGGGGGATTCGATCACTGTTGCGCCTGCTCAGACACTCACAGACCGCGAATATCAACGTCTTCGAGATCAATCAATCGCCATTATCCGAGAGATCGGTGTGGCAACCGGTGGCAGCAATATTCAATTCGCGATCAATCCCGATAACGGGGATGTCGTCGTCATCGAGATGAACCCTCGCGTCAGCCGCTCCTCCGCCCTTGCCAGTAAGGCCACAGGCTTTCCGATTGCAAAGATTGCCGCCCGCCTTGCTGTTGGCTACACCCTCGACGAAATCATCAACGACATCACCGGCAAGACCCCTGCCTGCTTCGAACCGACGATCGACTATGTCGTCACCAAGATTCCCAGATTTGCGTTCGAGAAATTCAGAGGCAGCCCTGCCGTATTGACCACGGCGATGAAATCGGTTGGCGAGGCGATGGCGATCGGCCGCTGCTTCGAGGAATCCTTCCAGAAAGCCATGCGTTCACTTGAAATCGGCTTTGCCGGATGGGGGGGTGACCGCCCTGAACCGGATCAAAGCCCTGGGGAGATCGATCGCTTGCTGCGCACCCCCTCCCCGGATCGGATCATGGCGGTGAGAACAGCGATGATCAAGGGGCGCACTGATGATCAGATTCATTCAGTCAGCAGAATTGATCCATGGTTTCTGGCAAAACTTCGCCATCTCATTGAGACGGAACAATCCCTGCTTCAGGGGCGTGCACTGGAAGAACTCAGTGCTGTTGATTTTCTGAAACTCAAACAACTTGGCTATTCAGATCAGCAGATTGCCTATGGAAGCCAATCTGATCAATTCGCGGTGAGAGCCCGTCGACAGACTCTCGGGATTATTCCCGTGTTCAAGACAGTTGATACCTGCGCTGCTGAATTCGCTTCCACCACCCCCTATCACTACTCCACCTATGAACGCCCGCTGCAGCGATTGACCCCTGCTGGGCAGCTGCTGAAACTTGATCCACAAACAGAAGTGCTGCCGGATCAACGCCGCAAGGTGATGATCCTCGGCGGCGGCCCCAACCGGATCGGCCAGGGGATCGAATTCGACTACTGCTGTTGCCATGCCTCCTTCGCCGCCCAGGACGGTGGCATGGCAACGGTGATGGTCAACAGCAACCCCGAGACCGTCTCAACGGACTACGACACAAGCGACCGTCTCTATTTCGAACCCCTCACCCTGGAGGATGTGCTCAATGTGATTGAGGTGGAGCGACCTGACGGAGTGATCGTGCAGTTCGGTGGGCAGACGCCCCTCAAGTTGGCGATTCCACTGATGCGATGGCTGAAAACAGCCCCTGGCCTTGAGACCGGAACACAGATCTGGGGCACGTCGCCTGAATCCATCGATCAGGCGGAAGATCGTGAACAGTTTGAGCGCATCCTCAGAGACCTGCAGATTCGCCAACCCCGCAATGGGCTTGCCCGTACGGAAGCGCAGGCCCGTGACGTCGCTGCAAAGGTTGGCTACCCCGTTGTTGTTCGCCCTTCCTATGTTCTTGGCGGCAGAGCCATGGAAGTGGTCTTCGATGAACAGGAGTTGAACCGCTACATGCAGGAGGCGGTTCAGGTGGAACCGGATCACCCGGTGCTGATCGATCAATACCTTGAGAATGCGGTTGAAGTTGATGTTGACGCTCTCTGTGACCGTGATGGCAAGGTTGTGATCGGCGGCTTGATGGAACACATCGAACCGGCAGGCATTCATTCCGGCGATTCAGCCTGCTGCCTGCCATCGATCTCCCTGAGTGATCAGGCTCTGCACACCATCCGGGAATGGACTGAAGCCCTTGCACTGGCCCTGAAGGTGCTGGGGCTGATCAATCTTCAGTTCGCCGTTCAGCGTGATCTATCTGGAGAGGAGAAGGTCTTCATCATCGAGGCCAATCCCCGTGCCTCCAGAACAGTGCCTTTCGTGGCCAAGGCCACCGGTGCCCCCCTGGCCCGTATCGCCACACGGCTGATGGCCGGTGAAACCCTCAGCTCGACGGGGCTGACAGAAGAACCCATTCCACCGCTGCAAGCCATCAAGGAAGCAGTTCTGCCCTTTCGTCGTTTCCCGGGAGCAGACACTGTGCTCGGTCCGGAGATGCGCTCCACCGGGGAGGTGATGGGCTCAGCCTCCTCCTTCGGGATGGCCTTCGCCAAGGCGGAACTGGCGGCCGGTGAAGCTCTGCCCACAACCGGCACCGTGTTTCTCTCCACCCATGACCGGGATAAGCCAGGCCTTGTTCCGATTGCAAAACGCTTGATTCAACTTGGTTTTGAGTTGATCGCAACCGCAGGCACAACCGAGGCACTCCAAAGCGCCGGTGTGCAGGTCAGGTCAGTGTTGAAGGTCCATGAAGGGCGTCCCAACATTGAGGATCTGATTCGTTCTGGCCAGATCCAGCTGCTGATCAATACCCCGATCGGACGCCAGGCCGCTTACGACGACAGGTACCTGAGGCGAGCAGCCCTCGATTATTCGGTTCCAACTGTCACCACTCTTGCTGGCGCCAGGGCTGCCGTTGAAGCGATTGCGGCTCTCCAGGAACAGACTCTGGCGATCGCGGCACTCCAGGATATTTATGCCGGAAGATCTGGTTAGTCTTTGAGGACCTGTTTCCTCCTCTTTTGACCTCCACCGCATCCCGGGCCTCATCACCATCCGCCGTCGTGCCAGCACCAGGGAGCGACTGTCGTGATGACTTCCGTGGGGCTTATCAGAATCGATACACCTGGGATCCAGGTTTCCCTGGATATACCGGTACATGCATCTGGGAGCAGGGTGATCGGATTGTGGAAGGCCGATTCCAGCTTGGTGCCGACCTGAAATCCTCCGTGGAGGGAATCACTGATGAAACGGTTCTCAAGGCTGTGAACTCACAACTCTGGGAAGTTGGCATTCATCGCGTACGCCGCAGTTTTGAACAAACCCACGCCGAAAATACATTCACCGCAGGGGATCATGATGAGGTGGGTCTCGAGGTGATTGTCGGCGGCAAGAATGCCGGTGATCGCTACCGCATCAAAGACAATGTCGTGACCATGGTTCACCGTCACATCCATGGAACAGTCGTGACGATCTACACCAAAAGCACCACAGACACCGGCCATGGCTATCTCAGCCATACCTACTCAAGCCAGTACGCAGATCCGGCCACGGGAGCTTTGAGAGGTGCGATCAGCCGTTTCACAGACAGCTTCGCGCCACTTATGGAGGGTGGCCCCTGGGTGCTGACCGAACGGGTGATCGAAACCGAGGCAAATGGTGATACCCCTGCTGGGAAGCAGACCTTCCGCTTCAAGGATCTCAATGCCCTCTGAGCAAGCCCTGCTGCTTAGTCGTCTCTGATCCTGCCGTTGCTTCAGGGGGGGAGGTGTGAGAGCATCCGCCAATCTCCCTGCTCTGTGAACGTGCCCGGATTGGATAACGCGATCAAGGCGATCAATGATCCGATCAACGGATTCGTCTGGGGCTGGCCAACGGTCAGCCTGATCGCGATCACCGGAATCGTGTTGATGATCGGTCTCCGCTTCATGCCCCTGCAGCGGATTCCTTATGGCATCAGCATGATGCTCACACCATCCGCCGAAGCTGGCGACGGTGATATCTCGCCTTTTCAGGCGTTGATGACCTCCCTTTCGGCAACGATCGGAACGGGAAATATCGCCGGTGTTGCCACGGCCATAGCCGTTGGCGGACCTGGAGCTGTGTTCTGGATGTGGGTGATCGCCATTTTTGGAATCGCCACCAAATATGCAGAAGCCGTGCTCGCCGTTCACTATCGAGAAGTGGATGACCTGGGCAACCATGTTGGTGGCCCGATGTATTACATCCGCAATGGCCTCGGCCCCCGCTGGACCTGGCTTGGCATTCTCTTTGCGGTGTTTGGAATGCTTGCCGGATTCGGAATCGGCAACGGTGTTCAGGCTTTCGAGGTTTCCAGAGCGCTGGAGCAGGTTGCAGGCATTCCCCCCCTGGTGACGGGAATCGCCCTGGCAGCCTTGGTCTTCGCTGTGATTATCGGCGGGATCAAACGTATCGCTCAGGCCGCCGCTGCAATCGTGCC
>DASCPR010000205.1:0-1812 GCA_036012625.1 Prochlorococcaceae cyanobacterium Fu_MAG_50 | reverse complement strand
TTCCACACCACCTCGACGAGGTCTTCAATGGCAGAGGCACGAATCCGTTCCACACCGATCTGTTGGAGCAGCACGGCACGGGGCACCTTGCCCTTTCGGAAGCCGGGCAGATTGACGCTGCGGCTCAGGCGCGAAACAGCTGCGTCATAACTGGCCTGGCAGCGTTCCGCCGGGATCGCAACCTCCACCGCCATACGGCTGCTCGGGCGGCTTTCAGTCTTGACCTTCAGGGCGGAGGCACTCATCAAATGTCTTCGGTAAGCAGCGCAACACCTTAAGGAAGGGGCAGGCCGTGGTTCAGCAAGTATTGTGGCTTTAACGATTTGTCAGTCACCTCTGTGTAGCGGTTTTTGCAGAGGGACGTTGCTCAAAACTCGATCAGCCTTCATCCATAGATCACATCCAAACCAGCTTGATTCCAACTCCGTTGCTCCCTAATCGCCCTCTCACCGTGGCTGTTCTCGGTGCTAGCGGAGCTGTGGGTCAGGAGTTGCTCGAGTTACTGGAGCAACGATCTTTTCCGGTGGCCAGCCTGCGTCTGCTTGCTTCGGCTCGATCGGCTGGACAGACCATCAAATGGGGTGGAGCCCTGCTCACGGTTGAAGAGGTGAATGAGGCAGCTTTCCAGGGGGTTGACCTGGTGCTCGCCTCAGCAGGGGGCTCGGTGTCCAGGCAGTGGCGCCAGGCCATCAAGGCTGCAGGTGCCGTGATGGTTGATAACTCCAGTGCTTTCCGGATGGAGGCTGATGTGCCGCTTGTGGTGCCTGAAGTCAATCCAGAAGCGCTGCAGCAGCATCAGGGTGTGATCGCTAATCCCAATTGCACCACGATCCTGATGACCCTGGCCCTGGCACCGCTTGCCGCCAGGCGAACCCTGCGCAGGGTTGTGGTCAGCACCTATCAATCCGCCAGTGGCGCCGGCGCCCGGGCCATGGAGGAGCTCAAGCAACTCAGCAGAGTGGTGCTTGATGGTGGTGAGCCCACCAGTGAGGTTCTCCCCCATTCCCTGGCCTTCAATCTTTTTCTGCACAACTCACCGCTGCAGGCCAACAATTATTGCGAGGAAGAGATGAAGATGGTCAATGAAACCCGCAAGATCATGGATCTTCCTGAGCTCAAGATCACGGCAACCTGCGTGCGGGTCCCTGTGCTCAGGGCTCACTCCGAGGCCTTGAACATTGAATTTCACGAGCCTTTCCCGGTGGATGAGGCCCGTGAACTGCTTGCAGCAGCACCAGGGGTGGAGTTGATCGAAGACCTGCAGGCCAATCGCTTCCCCATGCCCACGGATGTGACCGGTCGCGATCCGGTGGCTGTGGGCAGGATTCGGCAGGACATCAGTGATCCGAATAGCCTGGAGCTCTGGCTCTGCGGTGATCAGATTCGCAAGGGTGCAGCCCTCAATGCCATTCAGATTGCTGAATCGCTGTTGCCGTTGTGACCCATTCCGCCGCCGAGTTTTCTCCCACCCCCTTCGGTCGTCTGCTCACGGCCATGGTCACCCCCTTTGATCAGGACGGGGCTGTTGATTATGAGCTGGCCGGACGCCTGGCTTGTCATCTTGTTGAGCAGGGCTCCGATGGCCTTGTGGTTTGTGGAACCACCGGTGAATCACCCACCCTGAGCTGGCAGGAACAGCTGCAGTTGCTGGCAGCCGTGCGCCAGGCGGTTGGTCCGGCTGTGAAGGTGTTGTCCGGTACGGGCAGCAACAGCACAGCAGAAGCGGTTGAGGCCACCCGTGAGGCGGCAGCTGCTGGAGCCGATGGTGCCTTGGTGGTTGTGCCCTACTACAACAAGCCTCCTCAGGAAGGC
>DASCPR010000204.1:0-2724 GCA_036012625.1 Prochlorococcaceae cyanobacterium Fu_MAG_50 | reverse complement strand
CCACTCAATGCTCAGGTTTCACCTTCCTGGAATGATGGGCCTGGTCAATCCCAATACCAGCGACTGGTTTTAGCGGCCCCTCTGCAGCAGTGCTTCAGTGGAACTTTGGTTAATGGAGAGCTGGGGCAGAAGGCAAATTTAGATCTGGAGGTGAACGGGCAATCCGTCATGGCTGAGCACTGTGATTCCCAAGGATTATGTTCCAAGTATGAATATCGTCTTCTGGCCTCTATCCCACCAAAGCAATGCAGGCAATATGCTCCATCTCTCAAGGCTGAATGCCGAGACTCTTTCCTGGTGGAGGTTGGTAGGGATTCTGGAGGCAGTGCAGGCTGGATCTATCAGTACATTATCTATGGATTATTTTCTAATCATAACAAGGCTGATTACCTCGTACCACTGAAGATCTTCTGGAATCGAAATCAAGCTCTTGATCATGTAAAGCAGTGAGCTGGAAGGCCTTCCCCTACCCAGCCAGCATCGGGTCTGCTTTATCCAAAGTGCCTCACCCATGGCTTAGCTTATTTCATCCAAAGTTGATCATCGTACTGTTGAGATCGTCATGGAGGAGTTGGGTGATTCCACCTTCACCCACCATCGTTCGCGGACCGCTGAGTTGAATGGAAATGCCTCCTTGTACATTGCTGATGCTGATGTAGGGCTCGAGTTGGGCATCGATCAGCAGCCTATCTGCGCTTGAATCAAAATCAGTCAAGGTGTTTTCTGAACCTTGCAATTGATCGGCAGTGAGGTAGAGGATGTCTGCACCGGCGCCAAGGGTAAGCAGGTCATTCCCGGCGCCGATCCTGACAAGATCATCACCAGCTCCACAATTGATGTTGTCATCACCGTCCCCACCACGTAGAAAGTCGCCATGGGCGCTGCCTGTGATGATGTCATCTCCGGCGGCTGAATTGAAGTAGACACCAGTGATATCAAGCACTTGGCTGGATGGTGCTGCCGATCCGATGTTGCCGATCTGAGTCGGGATCTCAGGGTCGAGTGCTGAAGCCTGTTTGGCCACAGCCTCGAAACTGATGCTGATGCTTGCGTTCTCCTGGCTGCCACCAGCGACGGAGAAAGCTGGGGGAGTGGTTCCGATTTCGTTACTGTCAACGATGATGGTGCCATCACCTGGATCCACCTCGAACCCATTGCTATCTGCACTGGCTATAGCATTCGCCAGATTGACATCGCTGCCATGGCTGTCAATTTCGTTGCCATGGCTGCCAATTTCGTTGCCAAGGCTTTGAATGTTGGCGGTCATTTCTGCTGTGACCGGGCTGGTGTCTATAAAGGGATACACAAAAGGTGCCTCGGGTGTGGCCTGAGCTTTCTGATCTGCAGCAGCGGACAGGTTCACCCCATTGTTGAAGGTTGCAGAGGTTTCAGTGATGTCGTAGATCCAGCGGTAATCGAACTGATTAAGCTCAGCCGCAGCCGCTGCGGCATTGAGGGTTCCGCTGTCTGCGTTTTTGCCACCGCCGATGTAGACGGGGAAGAGCACCGAATTGGAGATACCGCTCCCCGGCTCACCCAGAATCGTGACCACATCCTTTGCACTCTGGGCTGCTGTGTCCGGGTAACGAGCAGACCATAGGTATTTGGGGTTGAGATAAAAGTTGAAGTCTTGACCGGCCGCATTGCTTAACTCGCGCAGAGATGTGAGCGTCTGAACCCAACCGTCGGGAAGCCCATCAAGACTGCCGACGAATTCGGAATCGACAGTGATGCCTCCGTTGAAATTCTTTGTCCAGTCGTATTGTTTGAGTATTTCTGCAGGCTGGGCTGGATTGAAGTTGGACCAGTCGGAGGCGTTGGTAAGCGGTGCGTTGATCAGGGCTGAGAAGCTTGGACTGTCACTACCTGTTGGCCAGAGTGCTGAATAGAACTGCTGCTTACCACCTGCTGCAGTGCGTTTTGCAGTGACGCTGTTAGTCGTTGGATCGATCTGCAGCGCCTTGAGGGTGACAAGATCGACGGACGCAGGTTTCTGTTTCGCCAGGGTCTGGATGCCATCAGGACCGTGGTAATACATGAAGGCGGAGAGGTTGTCGTCTGATGCTGCACGGCTATCCGAATCAGAGGCTGTTGCCAGCTCAGCTCTGAGCTGCAGGCTTTGCAGATTCAGCTGAATGTCATTGAAATCAGCCCCGGAATCTATGCTCCAGTCTTCTAGTTCCAATCCCAGCACCCCCTGATCCTTGGATAAGCCACGGGCCAGCCAGGCATTGCCATCGGCATTGGCTTCAAGGCTGTTCAGAATCCGGCCTTGCTCGGTTTCAATCACCAGCCCATAGGCCTGATTCGCTTCAGTGGTGAGCGTTGCCGATCCCGGCCAGGCGACCCAGTTGCCGCTGTTGATGGCAAGCTCCTTTGCCTTGTTGGCGTATCCGGGATCCCCCGGGTGGAGCCCCGAGCCGTTCTCACTGCTCAGCTGGCCGGAATGATCGGTAAGCGGGGCAAGGCCGATTGAGCCGTTCTGTGCTGCGCCAAGGATTTTTGCATCCAGAGACACTTGACCGTCTTTGTCGGCGACCAACAGCAGCGGGGCATTGACCAGTGCTGCATCCAGGGGGTTGGCCATACCCTCTTCCGGGATCGCATCCCAACGGGGATCACTTCCGGAGACCGGCGCAAGAACGTCGAGGGCATCGGCGATCGACCACAGGGCGATCTCGGCAGTTGAGGAAGGAGCCTTGCCGATGATCTTTTTGCCTTCGG
>DASCPR010000203.1:0-5113 GCA_036012625.1 Prochlorococcaceae cyanobacterium Fu_MAG_50 | reverse complement strand
GTGCAAGCGGGCGTCAATCCACTTAGTCCTCTGCTCGGGAAGTGAATCCTATGGATGAATTCTCTGCCATTGCAGAGCTCTGATTGTTCTGGTGGGGCTGCTGGATAGGTTGATCACCTTGGCCAGGAGTCCTTGGCCTGCATCAGGATCCAGGCCGCGACCAATTGATCACCATTTTCACCAAGGGCATTTTCATAGCCGGACATCTGTCCGATCCCTTCACGGGCAATTCTGGCGATGGCCTCTTGATTGTTCAGTTGATGCCGTTCAAGGGCTGCAAGTTTGAGGGTGCGGCCGCGGCGAATGATATTTCCACCATTGAGATGACAACCAACGCAATGTTTCTGGAACAGCTCCTGGCCTGCGCTTGTGTCTGCTGCCAGGGAATGTCCTGCTGCCAGGGCATTGCTGGGGAGCGTCAGCAGGCTGACGAGCAGCAGCAGCGCTGCGCTGCATCCAGCCCTGATCAGCCCAAGCTGCGGAAGCGGTTTGCGCTGGCTCATGCAGGCTTCAGGTGCAACGCTCATTCTGGCCTGGCAGATCAGGATCTCTCTCCAGGTTGATGCGCAAACGGCTCCGATGGCCAGTCATGGCGCCATGGAGCCCCTCTCTTGCCAGGATCACTAGCAGCAGTTGATGGCGTCAATGGCTGAATCAGATTTGCAGAGATTCATCAACAAGGTCAGACAGTTGCAGGCGCTGGTTGATTCCCTTGACTCTGTGCCTGGGCGTCGTCAGCAGCTGGCGGCTTGCCAGCAGCACAATCAGGTGGTGCAGCTGGCGGAGTCATGGGGGTATGACATCGGCCGGCGCTGGGGGGATTCGAATCAGGCTTCGCGTTCAGACACCGCGAACAATCTGCTGGCTGGCTCCCTGCCAGCCCCTGGCCAGGAAAGCCATCGCCTGATCCAGTCAGGTCAGAACTGGCGCCTGGAGCTGATCAGTTCATCAGCCGCTGCAAGTCCTTTAGGTCACTGGTATGACCAGAGTGAGCATGAATGGATCACTTTGCTGCGAGGCAGTGCGAGCCTGCGATTGAGGGATCCTGATCAATACCTCGACCTCAGTGTTGGCGATCAGCTCCATCTTGAGGCCCATCGCCCCCATCGTGTTGAACGGACCGATCCTCCGCCAGGGACCCTCTGGCTTGCACTCTTCTGGACTCCGTCTGCATCGCTGTATGGATCGCCCCCTTGAACACAGAACGCTTGACCAGCCAGTAAGCCCCAGCCAGGCAGAGGGCTGCCAAGCCGAGGCCAGCCAGTAACTGAGGTTTGTTCTCGGATCCAGGCGGAAGCACAATCACCTTGCGAGCAACAGCGGTGAGGGCTGTGACCAGCACCAGTTCCACCTGAACCACATGCTTTCTCAGGTAACTGGTGATGTTCTGCATCACCTCAAGGGCGATCAGCACGGTGAGCAGGTCACCCAGCACTTTGAGCAGGTCATCCCCAAGCCAGTTGGCATTGG
Organism: Prochlorococcaceae cyanobacterium Fu_MAG_50; assembly: GCA_036012625.1. Lineage (GTDB taxonomy): Bacteria > Cyanobacteriota > Cyanobacteriia > PCC-6307 > Cyanobiaceae > DASCPR01. The sequence continues at coordinate 3,643 of DASCPR010000203.1, read as the reverse complement.
AGGTGTCGAGCAGGACCTGACCCACCACCACGCTGAGTTGCACCAAGGCGGCGATGATCACAATCCCGGTGATCACCGATAGAACTCTGGCGATCAGCTTTTCGCCGGCGTCAACAAACTGCAGAAAGCTCAGTCGCAAGCGAGGCTTAGTTGATCTCAAAGCAGGTTGGTGGCGTCTTTAATTGTTGAATGGTTCGTAATAGGGGCGGGCCGGGGTGTCTCCCGAAGGATTTTCAATCTTGGTGTTGCAGGTGATCGACCCGTCAGCGCTCTCGACGCAATCGGTGGGCACAACTTTGCTGCTTTTACCTGTGCGGCTGTTTGGACCAAGAAGCCAGCCTTCGCTCTGGGCCAGCACCTGAGGTGTCGAAATGATCTGGAGACTGCTGACAAGGGTCAAAAGCGTTAAGGAGTTCGAGAGATGCATCACATGGTTCTGATGATTCATCCACTTTGCCTCTGATCGAGATCAGCTGCTGCAGTCGTGGCGAATTTCATTGAGAAGCAAGTCAAGTTGACTGAAGGGATCCGCAGCTCTCAGCTCAGAGCTGCCATCCCCTTCCTCTTCCGCCCACTCAGCTTCAATGGCACAGAGACGGGCCGCCACCTGTGAGATCCCCCCCTTTTGATGCTCTTTCGCCAACTCTTCCATCAAGGCAGGCATACGGGTTGATGTTGCCCTGAGACTGCGTCGCAGGTCAGCCTGGGTTCTCTCCTGCTGCTTCAGCCATTCCTTGATCAGGTGGCTGAGCTCGTTCTCAACATCGTCAGACCATGTCGGCATCAGCGGCTATGCGGAATCCAGTGATCAAGTCTGCGCCTTGCACGATTGCGCATCTGGGGCGTCATGTGGCTGTTCCAGAGGGCTAGCACCGTGGTGAGTGCAACAAGATCATCACTGAATCCTGCCACTGGGATCAGATCGGGGATCAGATCGATGGGCATCACCAGATAGGTGAGTGCAGCAAGCATGGTGAATCTGGCCTGTGCAGGGGTTGAGCTATCAAGAAGCAATTCCAAGGCCTCCAGAGCAGGTAGCGCAATCGTGCGACCGGCCTGTCTCAGGACTTTCCTGAACACGCCCTCATCGATCACTGAGCTGTCAATCACCGTGGCCTCAACGGTCTGAGGGCCTGGGGCGGAAGCTTCAACCATCTTTTATCAATCATGCATAGGTCCAGTCTGACCTAAATGGCAGCTGAATCAGGGTTGATCGCCACACCTGTGGATGGCGGAATCCCCAACAGGGATGAAGGGATCTGTTCAGATGCTGCTCTCAACAAGACCTGTCTGCACTCCGGTCTTGCGAAGTTTGCGCAAGGCACGCTGCACAACCTGCCGGCAGTATTCACGGCTGCAGTTCATGTGACGGGCCACTTCTGCAAGGGTGCGCCATTCATTGGAACCATCGAGACCGAACCTGAGGGTGACAATCGTTCGCTCCTTCGGGGTGAGATTGGCTTTATTGAGCAGTTTCCAAACTGAAGCTGTTCTCTCTGCGATCTCTGCACGTTCCATGGGCGGCAACTCATCGCTCGGCAGCACATCGACAAGTTCAGAAGGGTCGGATTTTGATTTCACAACCCCCTGCAGGCTCACGGTCACGCTTCTCAACTCACAGGCCAGCAGATCCTCAACGTCCGCAAGGGGAATCTGCATTGATTCTGCCAATTGATCTGGAGTGGGCGACATGCCATTGCTTTGCATCAGACGAGCCTTGGCTGCCCGGAGCTTTGTCAGCTTCTCGTTGACATTGACGGGGATTCTGATAGTTCGACTCTGGGTCGATAGAGCACGATTCAATCCCTGACGAATCCACCAGTAGGCATATGTTGAGAATCGATGCCCACGGGTTGGATCATATTTTTCAACGGCTCTTGTCAGGCCAAGTGTCCCCTCCTGAATCAGATCAAGCAGGTCAAGCCCCTTGCCTTGATAACGCTTGGCAAGATTGACAACGAGCCTGAGATTGGCTGTGATCATTTGGTTCTTGGCCTTTTCGCCGCGACGGATGGTCAGACGCTCCTTGTCTGAGTACTCGCATTCAGGGCCTGTGCCGCCGGCGAGGGAGCAACGATCTGTGATCGCAACCATGGCCTGAACCTTGCGGCCCAATGTGAGTTCTTGCTCAGGTGTGAGCAGTTGGTGCCGACCGATTTCGCCAAGGAAGGCACTCAGTGAACTCACCATCTTGAGCAGGCATCTCAGTTGAACCTAGGGGCAAAGTGTTTTCATTCTTGTCGTGTAAGGAAGACTGCGGAATTCGCTTTTTATACGTTATTGAATAGTTTCTTCCGGATGTGGAATTGATCTGGAAGCGTTGTTCCAATTCTCTTCATGTCTCGTCTCTGCCCGGCTCGTTCAGGTGCCAGCTACCGTCGCGACTGCGTCGCTTCCCGCCCATGCCTTTGGCAACGGCTCTCAGCTCAGATGTTTTAACAAATGCAGGTGTGGCCTACATCCACTACCTCAGTTTCATGCTTTGTTTCGGCGCGCTGGCCCTGGAGCGCCGTCTGCTCAAGTCAGATCCCAACCGTGGTGAAGCCACGGCCATGGTGATCACAGATGTTGTTTATGGCATTGCGGCCCTGGCCCTGTTGGTTTCCGGCATCCTCAGAGTGCTCTATTTCGGACAGGGCGGTGGCTTCTATACCCAGAATCCCCTGTTCTGGTGGAAGGTTGGTGTTTTTCTTTCCGTGGGCGCGCTTTCTCTGTATCCAACAATCACCTACATCCTCTGGGCGGTCCGCCTGCGTAAGGGGGAGTTGCCTGATGTCAGCGAGGAGCTTGTACGTCGTCTCGGCTGGGTCATCAATGTTGAACTTGTCGGATTCGCTTCCATCCCCTTGATGGCAACACTGATGGCCCGTGGTGTTGGTCTTCCCGCCGCCTGAATCGAATGCATGCTGATCTCTGTCCTCCCGTTGAGGAAATTCGTGTCCTGGAGGGAGGGCTGCAGGCACCTTCCCTTGCCGCTGCAGCGGTGGGCTATGGGGCTGATCTCGGCACCACGCGCTTCGGCTATCCAACCCTGGAGCGTTGGTGCATCTGGGTGGAGCCAGATGCAACCAGCCCCCAGACCCAGGCCCGCTGGTTGCAGCGTTGGTCAGGGTCCGTCGACGCCGCCATTGACGCCTGGGTGGAGGTGATCCCGATCACCCGCGTCAATGAGCCGGAGCGGGCCCAGATTCATGTCTTGCGCCGCCGCCCTCCTCGTCGGCAGCTTGCTTCAGGTTGGCGGGCCAGTAACGGCAGGAGCACCCTGCGTCTTGCTGAGGTGAAACGCCAAGGTCATTGGCGTCTGGAGCCCACAGTTGAAGTGATGGTCTCCCCTGAGCTGAGAGCACCTGTGCTTCAGGCTGCAGCTCTGCATGAACTGGGTCATGCCTTTGGTCTCTGGGGGCACAGTGATCAGCCCGCTGATGCCATGGCGGTTTCCCAGGGTGTGACTCCTGTTCTTGCCCTCTCTGCAAGGGACCTGGCCACCTTGGGCTGGCTTAAAGCGCAGCCTGGCGGTTTCGGCAGCCCGTTGCCGGATTGATCTCTGGCCGGATTGATCATTGGCCGGATTGATCACTGGCTCATGGCAGCGACCTGGGATCAGCCGCGACGTGGTGCGCCTCGTCGCTGGGCGAGCACCTCC
>DASCPR010000202.1:0-8701 GCA_036012625.1 Prochlorococcaceae cyanobacterium Fu_MAG_50 | reverse complement strand
TGCCAAGCACTGTAAAGATGTGGAGTGACATAATCTCCGCCACATTCCATGGATTTTATGCTGCCCAGGTCAACCTCTTCAACAAGAGGGCAGTTGAGGATGTCGTGTAAAAGTGATGGCAGGATGACAGATCGAGTAGGGGCATGCTTCTTGAATGCAGTGAGCCAATCTTCTGGATTGAATTCCTCTAGAAAAACAACGGAGCCACCAATCAGTATGGCGGGAATTAATGAGCCCAGGCTGGCTGAGACATGAACCAGCTGTGTGGATAGCAGCCAGATGTCATCATTGCCAAGCTGTAGGGTCTCGGCGCGACTTTGGCCAGTTTCGATGATCGAATGTGCGGTATGGGTAACACCTTTTGGTTTTGATGTTGACCCCGAGGTGAAATATATTGCGGCGGGGTCGTTGCCTTTTGGCGGATTAATTGTTGCCGGTGGTTGGCTTTTTGCTGTTTCAAGTTTCCAGGGGGTTCCCACTGACTTCACTTCTGCTTCAAGGGTGTAGCAATGTTGGGTGCATTCAGGTGCCTTGAAAGTTGCGGATAAGCCTTCGGCGAGCTTGTCTTGGATGATGACCAGGCTTACATTGCAATGGGAAAGTGCATATTCAACCTCCGGGGCCTTGTATCGATGGTTGAGTGGTACGGCGACACAGCCTATTCTCCAAACAGCGAAAAGTAATGCCGCCAGGTCTTGGTGATTATGAGACATTAGCCCAACACGATCACCCTTCGATAGCCCATGTGCGGCAAGGCATGCCGCATGCTTCTCGATCATCTTTTCGAGTTCGCGATAGCTAATCGGATTGTCATTGATGATAATTGCGGTTTTATTTGGAGCTTCATTCAGAGTGCACTTGGCAATATTGTTGAAGTCAAGCATGAGGTGTTTTCTGGGTTGGATTGAGAGTCGTGTGTGACTTTCGATACACGGAATAGCGCTGGGGCTTTTCTGCTCAAATATGGACTGTGATCGGAAGTCTGATCGGTTTGATTTTAGCATTGATGCAGGTATTTAAAGCAGTTATTGATTGATTGTTCTGTCATTGATTTAGGTGTCGCTGTGTGACTTGTTCTCTGCTGTGCCCTTCTCGGACAGCAGTGTGTTCTGCTAAGGCGTTGGCAGCAGCGGTAGGTTTGGTTTGCATCTCCTGTTTGGTGGTTTGACTTGAGGTGTTGCAAGTCAGGAGGATTTCGTTTCGCTTCTGCCAATCCACACAAATGAGGTCGACTCCATTGAGAGGGCTCTGTTATCGCCATTCCCCCCGCGACTCAACACCTCCCAGCTCTGCCCCTCAGCTTCTTCAGCCGCCCTGCAGAAGTGGTGGGCCCAGAGCTGATTGGTTGCTTATTGGTCAAGCGCCAAACGGATGCCGAGTTGCTCTGGGCTGTGATTGTGGAAACGGAGGCCTATTCCCAGGCTGAACCCGCCTGCCACGGCTATCGCCGCCGTTCACCCCAGAACGAGACGCTGTTTGGTCCGCCCGGGCGTCTCTATGTGTATGTGAGCTATGGCATCCATCACTGCGTCAATGTTGTGACGGATCGGGATGACTGGGCCAATGGTGTGTTGTTGCGCGCTCTGGCGATGCCAGGAGAACCCGAACGGGTGGCGGCAGGTCCGGCTCTGCTGGCCAGGCGCTTCGGGATCAATCGATCCGATGACAGCAGCCTGGTGACGGGTGAGAATGACCTGTGGCTGGCGCCACGTCCAGTTGCTCTTCGCAGCCCGGCTCTCGTGACAACAACCAGGATCGGGATCTCTCAGGGTCAGGATCTGCCTCTTCGCTGGTACATGAGGGAAAGCCGCAGCATCAGCCGCCGGGAGCGGGGAGACCGCAGCCCTGCTTTGGCCAAGGCCTGGACTCCATCGGCAACCATGGCGCCATGAGCGGCTGGACCCATCGCCATGTTCTCGACCTGGCCGAGTTCTCCCTGGGGGATTACACCTCCGTACTTGCCCTGGCCCATCGCTTCCGATCGTTGCCAGTGACGGGTGCCCGCAAGTTGCCCGCTTTGCAGGGCAGGCTTGTGGCCACACTCTTCTTTGAGCCCAGCACGCGCACCCGCAGCAGTTTCGAACTGGCGGCCAAACGCTTGTCTGCAGATGTGCAGAGTTTCAGCCCCGCCAGCAGTTCCCTCAGTAAGGGTGAGAGTTTGCTGGATACCGCACGCACCTATGTGGCGATGGGGGCGGATGTGCTTGTGGTGCGCCATGGCTCCACCACTGTTCCAGCCCAGCTCGCCGAGGCGTTGGAGCAGGCAGGTGAGCGAACCGTTGTGCTTAACGGCGGTGATGGCCTGCACAGCCATCCCAGTCAGGGGCTGCTTGATCTGTACACCTTGGCCCGTCATTTTGAGCCTCTGGACCCTTCGCCTCAGGCCCTGCGTGGCAAGAGGATCGCAATCGTCGGAGACATTCTTCATTCCCGTGTGGCCAGATCCAATCTCTGGGCGCTCACCGCCTGCGGAGCCGACGTGGTGCTCTGCGGTCCAGCAAGTCTCTTACCGGCTGAATTCTCAGATTTCGTTGCCGCCCCGCCGCCTGGACAGTTGGCGGATCCTGTCAATGGGCGCGGAGTTGTCACGGTGGTTCGCACCCTTGAGGAAGCACTGCCAGGTGCTGATGCGCTGATGACCCTCAGGTTGCAGAAGGAGAGGATGCGTCAGAACATGCTTACCGGTCTTGATCGTTATCACCGCGATTACGGCATCACCCACAAACGCCTGCAGCTCTGTGGCAAAGCCGTGCCCGTTCTCCATCCCGGCCCTGTGAATCGGGGCGTTGAGATGGCCGGTGCACTGATGGACGACCGCTCGATCTGCCTGATTGAAGAGCAGGTGAGAAACGGTATTCCGATCAGGATGGCCCTTCTTTATTTGATGGCTGCAGCCGAATCCTCTTTGGTTTCCGGCAAATCTGTTTCCGCTTGAGCGGAGACCCCAGAAACCTGGTGGGAGTAGTACTCCATGGCGGCTTGTAAGGCTGCATCTGGAGCTGCAATCGAGGGGCCAACCCCGCTCTGCATCGGGAAGGGGGCATCGGGGGCATCAAGGCCGACGTGCTGACTGGGCATGCCCGTCAGCAACATCGAATCCCGTTGCTGGGAGATCACGGCAACCATCCACTTGAACATCAACGAGACCCGGTTCTCGGAATCCGGGATGAAGGCGAGGTGGGCCAGGGCCCAGAGGATCCAGCCAATCCAGCCTGAGAATTTGAGACCTCTCAGGTCTGCCACAGCAGCCACCCGATCCAGCACAGCCATGCTGCCGAAATCAAACCAGCTGAAATTTGGTCGCGCTGATCCGTTGATCAAAGCAGCGATGTCCTTGCCCACAAATCCGCCGGCCTGGGTGGCCGGACCAGCCATGCCGGGCAGAGGTTTGCCGTTGGTGGTGTGCTTGTAGCAGCAGAGGTCACCCACCACCCGGATCTCCGGATGGCCTGGAACGCAGAAGTCCGGCTCCACAACCACCCGTCCAGCACGGTCGAGTTCGCATTGAACTGATTCCGCCAGATTGCGGCCGAGATGGGAGGGACGAACTCCAGCGGTCCAGATGACGGTTGCCGCCTGCAGGTGGCGATCCCCATCAGGGGTGCTGACAATCACTTCACCGGGTTGCATGCTTTGCACTCGACCCTTGAAGATCATGTCCACCCCAAGGGTTTCAAGGGTCTTGCGGGCGGATGCCGATAAGGCCTCAGGCATGGCACGCAGCAATCTTTCGCCGGGATCGACTACGAGGATCTTGCTTTTCTCTGGATCAAGCTGCTTGAAGTCACGGCGCATCGAGTTGCGCATCAATTCGGAGACGGCCCCGGCCATTTCACAGCCAGTGGGTCCTCCCCCCACAATCACCACGGTCTGAAGGAACTGGCGCGCTTTCGGGTCAGGGGTCTGTTCAGCTTGCTCAAGGGCCATCAGCAGACGTCTGCGGATCTCCTCGGCGTGCTCGATGATCTTCATCGGCGGTGCGAAGGTCCGCCATTCCTCATGGCCGAAGTAGGTGCTGCCGGAACCGGTGGCCAGGATCAGATGGTCGTAGCTGTAGGACTTGCCATTGAAGACGATCTGCTTGCCTTCGGGATTGACGCTGGTGACCTCCCCCAGCAGAACCTGAACGTTTCTCTGGTTTCCGACCAGCTGGCGCAACGGCGTGGCCACATCTCCCTTGGAGACCAGTCCTGTGGCGACCTGATAAAGGAGTGGCTGGAAAAGGTTGAAGTTGCGCTTGTCGATCAGCGTGATTCGCACCTCAGCTTTGGCGAGGGCCTTGCAGGCCCTAACCCCGGCAAATCCCCCTCCGACGATCACCACATGGGGGGCATTCCTTAAAGATTCTGTGGGTGGCTCAAGTTCAAGAAAGAATTGCTCTCTGGCCATGAAAGATCAGTTCCTCAGCGTCCTTGAAGGTTATGAATTGCGCTGGGATTTGTCTGTGTCATCACCCCCAAAAGGGCATTACAACAACTTGAAGCCTTCGAGCAGCAGCCCATAGAGCAGTCCGAATCGCAGCATGTCCAGCAATTGCCGTGCCAGTGCCGCCCGTCTCGATGGCGGCCATTGACGTCTGAGACGCACCATCACCTCCCAGATCGTCACGGTGACCAAGGCGCCGACAGGATCCATCAGGGCAAGTGCTCCTCCGATCGATCCGATCGCACTGCCTAGCCAGAAACCGGTCAACAGCACGATCAGAATCAGCGAGGCCCTTCTCCAGGGGTTCTCAGCCCAGTGTTCAAGCCGGACAACAGCCAGACCGACATTGCGGTGAATCCCGGTGGATTGCAGTCTTGATGCCATGGACGAAGATTGTGGCAAGGAAGGAATCCCGGTGATCCCCATCACCCGGCCAGAGCCCTGCCAAAACCTTTCTACACCATTTCTGGTGTCTCTGCCTTAACAATCCGCTACAGATAGGGTATGCCTATGAAAAAAGCCCGGGAATCGGCCCGAGCCGGATGATGGGGACTGGCGAAGGAAAGCCTGCCTGAAGAGGTTTGGCAAGTCGTCGATCGGAATGTCGATCGGAATCAGTCGGCCTCTGCCTTGGCCTTCCTTGAGGCTTTGCCTTCAAGCAGCTCAAGCAGCGCCTCCATCTGTGCCATCACGCCACGCACCTCACCGGCTTCTGGCAGCAGGCCGTCTTCCATCACTCCCTGGTGCATTTCACGCAACTCCTGACGGATGTAGCGAAGGTGGCTCACCACCTGTTCGCGCTTTGACTGCGACATCTAATCGGTGTTTCTGATTATCTTTTTACCTCATGGACCGCCATGGTGTGACGTTGACCTCGGCTGAGGCTGCTGGCCAGATCGATCTGACACCGATTTCGGCGCAGTTAAGCCAAGCGCAGCGGTGGCTCCCTGGCTTCTATTGCTCTGCAGCTGTATTGGTTCAATCTCTGCCGATGTTTGCAAGTCCAGATCTGCTTGCCGCTCAGAAGGCGGCTGGCCAAGAAGCCAGTGCTGCTAACCAAATGGAGAATAGGGGATTCGAACCCCTGACCTCTGCGGTGCGATCACAGCGCTCTACCAACTGAGCTAATTCCCCCAGTGCTTGCAACCTAGCCTCCATGCACAATGCAATGGTCTGCGATTGGGGTTGTGCCCATACAGAGCTCAGAATCGTTCCAGGCAAGCGATGGGCAAGGAATCACACCCGAGCATCTGCAGGCCTTTGATCAAGAGGCCACAGCTGAACTGGCGCGCCGACTTGAGGAAGATGATTACCCAACGGCCTTCGCAGGTCTGGGGGACTGGCATCTGTTGCGGGCTCTGGCCATTCATCGGCCGGATCTGACCTTCCCCTACGTTCACCTGGTGGATCAGGAAATCTTTGATGAAGACTGAGGCGGCGGATCCCCTTGCGGGACGCCGTCTGCTGGTTGCGGCCAGCGGCAGTATCGCTGCGGTGAAAACCCCTCTGCTGGTCAGTGGCCTTGTCAAGGCTGGGGCAGAGGTGCGTTGCCTGGTCACCCCCAGTGCCTCTCGCTTGGTCAGCCCCGTCGCTCTGGCCAGCCTCAGCCGCAATCGCTGCTACCAGGATCAGGATCAATGGGAGGCCAGGGAGCCCCGTCCTCTGCATGTGGACCTGGCGGAATGGGCCGAGCTGGTGATCCTTGCCCCCCTCAGTGCCTCCAGCCTGGCGCGCTGGACTCAGGGCCTGGGCGAGGGATTGCTGGCCAGCCTGCTGCTTGCCTGCGAGCGCCCTGTGCTTGCGGCGGCTGCCATGAACACCGCGATGTGGAGTCATGAGGCGGTGCGGCGTAACTGGCTGCAGCTGAACGCTTTTTCAAGGGTGCTGGCCCTGGCCCCAGAGCCTGGCTTACTCGCCTGTGACCGGGTGGGTGATGGCCGCATGGCTTCACCGGAACTGATCCAGCTGGCCTGCGCCAGTTTGCTTTTACAGGTGGATGCGCAGGGGGTGGTGAAACAGGACTGGCGGGGGAGAAGGCTGCTGGTCACGGCTGGCCCCACCCTGGAGGGCATTGATGCCGCCAGGTTGATCAGCAACCGCAGCAGTGGCCGGATGGGGGTGCTGCTGGCCCAGGCGGCACGCTTGCGCGGTGCTCAGGTGGAGCTTGTCCATGGCCCTCTGCGCCTCCCTGATGCCTGGTTGGAGGGATTGAAATGCCATCCGGTGCAGAGTTCCCAGGAGATGCATGCAACCTTGATCGCTCTGCAGTCATCCGTGGATGCGATCGCCATGGCTGCAGCCGTCGCCGACGTTCGCCATACAGGGTTTGACCAAGACATCAAGCCTGCAAAGCAGGCACTGCTCGCCAGTCTCAGTCAAGGCTGGCAGCCTGTGCCGGATCTTCTCGTCGAGCTGGCGGCCAACAGACCATCAGGGCAGAGATTGCTGGGCTTCGCTGCGCTGACAGGGGATGATCAAAAGATGCTTCAAAAGGCTGAGCGCAAGCGCCTGGAAAAGGGCTGTGATCTGCTCATGGCCAATCCAATTGACCGGGAAGGACAGGGCTTTGATGCTGAGTTGAACGGCGGCTGGCTGATTGGTGAAGGCGGCATGGTTCGTCGGCTGCCGGTGGTTTCAAAGCTTGCTCTGGCTCATCGGCTACTGGATGCATTGCTGGAGCTGAATCCAGCTCTGCGCTGATCCATCGAGGGGATTGATTTTTGCAGGGTGATCGGATTTCCCCTGCAGGAACGCCCTTTTCAGGCCCTCAGAACAGCGATGTTGTTGAGAGCTGCAAAAGGCCAGCGATCAGTGCGGTTTGACACCTGTAGGATCCGAACAGGCCGTCAACCCGGCAACCATCTGGTTCTGTGGCTTCCTTTCATGCGCATCCGTCCCCTGCTGGCCATTGTGTTGGCCTTCTGTCTCACCGTTGTCACTGCCTGCAGTGGCGGGTCCGGTGCGGTTGATCGTTCCAGCCTCACGTACGACGACATTGTTAATACAGGACAAGCGAACAGTTGTGCTGATCTCCCCGACACCTCCAGAGGCTCGATAGACCTCAAAGCTGGAGGCAACTATGAGCTCCGCGAAATCTGCATGCACCCTGTCCAGGTGTATGTGAAGGGCGAGCCAACAAACAAACGTCAGGAAGCTCAGTTCGTTGAGGGCAAGATCCTCACCCGCTTCACCTCAAGTCTTGATCAGGTGTTTGGCGATCTCGACGTCTCATCCGATGGCTTGACTTTCAAGGAGAAGGGCGGAATTGATTTCCAGCCGATCACTGTGTTGCTGCCAGGTGGGGAAGAGGTTCCCTTCACCTTCTCCAGCAAGGACCTAGTCGCCAAGGCCAAAGGTTCTGATCTGACCACTAGTACTGACCTCAGGGGTGACTACCGCACTCCGAGTTACCGCACCAGTAACTTCCTCGACCCCAAGGCCCGCGCCATGACAACAGGTGTGGAATATGCCCAGGGCCTTGTTGCCCTCGGTGGTGAAGATGAGGAGCTGGACAGGGAAAACTACAAGCAATACATCGATGGGACAGGCAACGTCAGCCTTTCGATCACCAAAGTGGATAGTGAAACCGGTGAATTTGCCGGTGTGTTCACAGCCATCCAACCCTCTGACACGGACATGGGTGGTAAAGACCCTGTTGACGTGAAGATCACCGGTGACCTTTACGGACGTCTGGAAGGGGCCTGATCCCCGTCGACCAAGATCTGTGGAGGGATTTCCCTCCACTTTGTCTTTGATCGGCCAATCATCTGGGAGAATCTCGCCGGTTCCTCTGGCCTGTAATGACCGCAAGCTCCCCAGCGTCTTCTCAACGTTCCGCTGTGATCTCTCCCTACGGGGGCACCCTTGTTGACCTGATGGTCAGCCCAGATCAGAGGGATGCGCTCAAGGCAGGCGTCTCCAAGACACTGGAATGCTCTGATCGCAATGCCTGTGATGTTGAGCTGCTTGTTGTGGGCGGCTTCTCCCCTGAACGGGGCTTCATGGATCAGACCAACTACGACGCTGTCGTCAGTGGTCATCGCACAACCTCAGGCATGTTGTTCGGTCTGCCGATCGTGATGGATACGGATCGGGAGGATGTGGAGATCGGCGATCGTCTGCTGCTCACCTACAAGGGGCAAGATCTTGCTGTGCTCCAGGTGGAGGACAAGTGGGAGCCTGACAAGGTCTTGGAGGCCAAGGGTTGCTATGGCACCACCTCCCTCGAGCATCCAGCCGTGCGCATGATCGCCACAGAACGGAAGCGCTTCTATCT
>DASCPR010000201.1:0-9699 GCA_036012625.1 Prochlorococcaceae cyanobacterium Fu_MAG_50 | reverse complement strand
AGGGTCTCTTCATGCTTCACCTTGCCGTGGATGATCGAGGTGATCTCCTTACGCTTGTGCTTCTCCACGGCCATCCAAACCTTGGAGACCCATGGGCAGGTGGTGTCGATGATGTGACATCCACGCTCATCGAGCAGTTGCATCTCCTGAACCGTGGCACCGAAGGCGGGCAGAATCACAACATCACCGTTGGCCACGCTGGAAAAGTCTTTTGCCCCCTGATCTACAGGGATAAATTGAACATTCATCCCCCTGAGATGCTCATTCACGGAAGGGTTGTGAATGATCTCGTTGGTGATCCAGATGCGTTCTTTCTGATAGTGGCAGCGGGTTTCATAGGCCATCGCCACGGCACGCTCCACACCCCAGCAGAAACCGAAGGCTTCCGCCAGGAGCACCTTGATGCGCCCATGTTCCAGGCTGTAGCCGTTGTCCCGGATGGAAGCGATCAGATCGCTGTTGTAGGCAGCATCGATGCTGCCGGCAACGTCCTTGGTCCTGAGCCACTGCCTGTGGTATCGATCAGAGCGATGCAGGGATCGCTTGAAGGCGTGGGTGTCCATGGTCAGCCGGAGACCCACTGACTCTATGAGCTGTTTTGATCGATCGGCATGAAAAAGCCCGGCTTGATGCCGGGCTTTGTTGTTCTGAAATATCAACGAAGGATTTTGTTGAACGCTTTTGATCAGTTGCCGGTGGAGACGAAATCGGGATAAGCCTCCATGCCGTGCTCGCCGATATCCAGGCCTTCAATCTCTTCCTGTTCACTGACACGGATGCCTCCGAACAGGCCGCCGATGATCGACCAGGCGATCCAGCAGGTCACAACGGTCCAAACGCCATAGGCCAGGCAGCCCACGAACTGATACCAGAGCTGGTTGATGCCACCACCGACGAAAAGGCCGAGTGCTGAACCATCTCCCTGGATGTCGAAGCCCCAGAGGCCCACAACGAGGGTTCCCCAGATTCCACAGACACCGTGAACTGAGAAGGCACCAACGGGATCATCAATGCCGGCGGAATCGATGGCTGAGACGGAAAAGACCACAATCACACCACCGATGAGCCCGGCGACCCAGGCGCCAACCAGGGTGAGGTTGCCACAACCCGCTGTGATGCTCACCAGGCCGGCGAGAATGCCGTTGATGATCATCGTCAGGTCAGGTTTGCCGCAGGTGAGGGTTGAAATCACCGTGGCGCCGATGGCACCACCTGCGGCGGCGAGTGTGGTGGTCACGGCCACGTAAGGGACCCACTGGTCCATGGCGAGCTGGGAGCCGGGGTTGAAGCCGTACCAGCCGATCCAGAGGATCAGAGCGCCGAGGGTGGCGATGGACATGTTGTGGCCGGGAATGGCCTGGGCATTGCCGTTGACAAATTTGCCGATCCTTGGTCCAAGCAGCATGGCTCCAACAAGCCCGGCCCAGGCACCCACGGAGTGAACGATCGAGGAGCCAGCGAAGTCAATGAAACCCATTTCACTCAGCCAGCCACCGTTCCACTGCCAGCTACCGGCGATGGGATAGATGAAGGCTGTCAGCACCAGGGAGAACACCACGAATTCACCGAACTTGACCCGCTCAGCCACAAGTCCGGAGACGATGGTGGCAGCGGTGCCTGCAAAGGCGGCCTGGAAGAGGAAGTCGACGGTGGGAACGAGACCGGCTTCGCCGATCAGCTCAGGGGTGACCGCTGGATCAAAGAACAGGCCTTTGAAATAGAACCAACCCGCGGCGACTGCATCCCCATACATCAGGGAATAGCCGATGAACCAGTAGGCCGTCACCGCCAGGGCAAAGACAAACAGGTTCTTGGCCAGGATGTTGACAGCATTCTTTTGACGGCACATCCCCGCTTCGACCATGGCGAAGCCGGCGTTCATGAAGATCACCAGAATCGTGGCAACCAGCAACCAGAGGTTGTTGGCCAGGAAGGCTGCACTCAGTTCGGGCATCTCGGCGGCATGGGCCGAGAGGTTGAAGAGGCCGAGCCCGAACAGCGCCAGGGGCACACAGGCCAGCCAGATCATCGAGCGATTGGAGCTGAAGCCGCGGATGCTGCGCAGGAGGAGCATGGGCCCATCCAGGAGACTTGCCTCCTGGAGAGCAGTCTTGCGCCGCTTGTAGGGCGCATGTGTTGCCGTTGTCATAGGAATCAGCAGGTCTGTAAAGAACTGAATGCCTTGGGGAAGAAATGTCCCCCATGTAGTGCCAAAGCTTGTGGTAATACCTGGGCAGATTGGCTACGCATCTAAAATGTTCGCAAGCGAACCTTTCTCAAGTAGCGACTGATACAAAAGCCAAAGAATAAGGACTTATGCACATATTGCTTTTATTGCTGGGTATCATGATAAAGTGTTATTGTTTTAACTCTAGCGGTGCGATGGGCTTGAGGCCCTCCCAGGTGATCTGATCCCGGTGGAATCGGAAGCAGCAGGGGATCACCTCAACGCCAGCAGCAAGGGCCTGGCGGAACAGTTCGCCATAGCGTGGGTCAGCGCTGTCTCCCGGGGCGAAGCTCTGAACATCCGCGCGGCTGAGGCAGGGGACCAGCACCGCTCGGGACGCTGGCAGCACCCCGATCAACTCCTGGAGATGTTTCTGCCCACGCACAGTCACCGTGTCGGGGAAGAGGGCCAGCGAGCCTTGGCTCCAGGTGGTGTTCTTCACTTCCAGGTAGATCGGTCGTGGATCCGGGGCATCGGCCTCAGGGGTTAACAGCAGATCGATGCGGCTGCGGCGATCGTGTCCATAGGTCACCTCGGCTCGGATGGCTGCAATCGGCCCCAGATTCCCCTGCAGTAAACCCGCTTCAATGGCAGCCCTGATCAGCCTGTTGGGCAGGGCTGTATTGATTCCCACCCAGCAGGCCTGGCCGTCGGCGGCGGTGGTTTCCGCCTGTTCCCATGTCCAGGCCAATTTGCGTTTGGGAGAGGGGGCATGGCGCAGGCGTACCCGTCCACCGGGATGCAGTACGCCGGTCATCGGTCCGGTGTTGGCGCAGTGGGCTGTGACGATGTCGCCGTTGCTCAGCTCCACATCGGCAAGAAAGCGTTTGTAGCGCCGCACCAGGATTCCTTCCTCCAGGGCTGGAAAGCTGAGCAGAGTCGTGCCGGTCATCCGGGCTGCATGGCTGACGCCATGGTGGCGTGTCTTGGGCTGGAGAATGCTGGCAATCTGATGGCGTGGGGCCAGAGACCTGCGGATGGCGAGATCCCTCAAGCGCATTGCCCTGGTCGTCACCTTCGGCACCCTGCTCAGCAAAGTCGCCGGCTTGGCAAGGCAGCTTGTGATTGCAGCCGCTTTCGGGGTGGGGGCGGCCTATGACGCCTACAACTATGCCTATGTTCTGCCGGGATTCCTGCTGATCCTTCTCGGTGGGATCAATGGGCCGTTCCACAGCGCCATGGTCAGTGTGCTCAGCCGTCGGCCGCGTCAGGAAGGTGCCTATGTGCTGGCAGCGCTGAACACCACCGTCAGCGCTGCATTGCTTGTGGTCACCGCCCTGCTTGTGCTGGCCGCTGATCCGCTGATCACCCTGGTTGGTCCGGCCCTGAGCCCGGAACTGCATCACATCGCCGTGATCCAGCTGCAGGTGATGGCGCCGATGGCGCTGTTCGCAGGTCTGATCGGCCTTGGCTTCGGTTCCCTCAATGCCGCAGATGAGTTCTGGCTGCCTGCGGTGTCGCCACTGCTGTCAAGCCTGGCCTTGATCCTCGGGGTTGGTCTTCTTTGGTGGCAGCTTGGCCCAGCCATTGCAGAGTCGCGATACGCCCTGCTCGGGGGATTCGTTCTGGCCCTGGCCACTGCGATCGGAGCCCTGCTTCAGTGGCTGATCCAGATTCCGGCTCTTGTTCGCGCCGGACTGGCGAAGATTCGCTTGATCTGGGACTGGCGCCATCCCGGGGTTCGGGAGGTGTGGCGGGTGATGGGCCCTGCGACCCTCTCCTCAGGCATGTTGCAGATCAATGTGTTCACCGATCTGTTTTTCGCCTCCGCGATCCAGGGGGCTGCAGCGGGTCTCGGTTACGCCAATCTGCTTGTGCAGACGCCTCTGGGGCTGATTTCCAACGCCCTGCTCGTGCCTCTGCTGCCCACCTTTTCGCGATTGACCGCGATCGAGGATCGTCCATTGCTGGTGGCACGCATCCGTCAGGGACTGATGCTTTCCATCGCCACAATGGTTCCTCTGGGTGCCTTGTTCGTGGCCATTGGCGCCCCGATTGTGGCTTTGGTCTATGAGCGTGGGGCCTTCGATGCCCAGGCCGCCCGCCTTGTCACTGGCTTGCTGATGGCCTATGGCCTGGGGATGCCGGCCTATCTGGCCCGGGATGTGCTCGTGCGGGTGTTCTATGCCCTGGGTGATGGCACCACCCCCTTCCGGCTCTCCCTTGCCGGGATCGGTCTCAATGTGATCTTCGACTGGCTGCTTGTGGGGGGGCCAACCCCATGGGGGCCGCAATTGCCCTTTAACTTCGGCGCGCCCGGCCTTGTGTTGGCGACGGTTGCGATCAATCTGTTCACCTGTGCTGCCCTGCTTTTTTCGCTGCAGGCACGCTTGGAAGGCCTGCCTCTTCGCTCCTGGGCGATCGATGGCTGGAAGCTGTTGTCTGCCGGGATGATCTCAGGGGTGGCGGCCTGGTTGCTGGCCAGCCTGGGCCAGTGGCCGCTGGGACTCGAAGGCCTTCTCCTCCAGGTTGCTGTTTGCTCTGCAACCGGGCTTCTGCTGTTTGCGCTGATTGGCACCGCCTTGCAGGTCAGGGAGCTGATCGAGATCGTCGTTCTCCTGCGGCGGAAAATCATTCGTCGTTGAGACGAACCTCCCGTTCCTCTCGGATCTGAATCGGCAGCTCCAGGTGCTGACGGCCAATTAGTTTCGGCCCCTGCACTGAAATGATTCTGGCTTCAATCCCGAATTCCTTGAAGGCATTGTCGAGTTCCTGAATCAGGGCCTTCTCCACCTGGGCTTCGGGATCCATCACTTTGCCGATCAGCCTTTCCCCCAGGCGCCCAAGCCGTTGACGCATCACTTCTCTGGCATTGGCGACCTCGATGATCAGCACGGGGTCTCCCAGGGCGATTGCAACCTTATCTGCAGTAGGGCTCCAGGATCTCTTCAAGGTCAAAAAGTTGGGAGGCCGGTACCAATCGCGCCAGGGGCAGGCGAGTGCTACCGCCAGCTAAGGACACCTGCACGGCTTCCAGGGACTGGCGAGCGGCCACATTTGCCCCTTGATCAACCCTGGCACTGCATTCAATCGCCAGGGCCTCGGCCAGACCAGCATCACCCAGGTAGAGATGCCACCCGGCAATCTGCATGTAAAGGCGATCAGCCAGGGAGGTCTGCAGGCTGTTCAGATCAGTTGGGTCAAGGGTCATGGCGCTGGGGTGAAGCAGGGATCGTTCTTGTCATGGTGGCGTCAGGAACGTTCCTGTGCATCGGTTCCCTCCGGTCGCATGGCGATCACCACGATCAGGTGGATGCTCAGGCCCAGCAGCCAGAGTCCGCTGAACCAGCCGAGATGGGTCCATGGATGACGGATTTCCTGCACGAACCAGAGGCCGCTGTTCACCGCGGCGAAGCTCATCCCATGCAGTGTGAGATTCACCACCCTTGAGAAGTTCTGGTAGGTGGGGTTCGTCGGGTCAGCGGGACCGTACCAGCGAATTGGCATGGGCAAGACCCTTTTCTGCGGTTGATTGTGGCTCTGCCCGTGCCTCGGTTGACGAAGCCCCCATTGACGAAGGCCCCATCGATAGAGTCTTATGGTTGCTCGAAAGCGCCTGTAGCTCAGCGGATTAGAGCATCTGACTACGGATCAGAGGGTCGGGAGTTCGAATCTCTCCAGGCGCGTTAAAACTGCCCCTCGGGCAGTTTTTTTTTGCTTGATCGACTGAGCCTCGCTCAGCGAACGTGCCCTGACAGGGCTGGGCAGGCTCGCTGAAGATCAAGAACCATTGCCTACGATCCCTCCAACAGCTGTTGGCTTTGCCTTCATGACGGATCGCTCCCCGGCCTCGATCAATGCTCAATTGAAGGAGTCAGATCCGATCATCTCAGGATTGATTGATCAGGAGAGGCTTCGGCAGGAGACCCATCTTGAATTGATTGCCAGTGAGAACTTTGCTTCCCAGGCCGTGATGGAGGCCCAGGGTTCTGTCCTCACGAATAAATATGCCGAGGGTCTACCGCACAAGCGCTATTACGGCGGCTGTGAGTTCGTTGATGCCATCGAGGAGCTGGCGATCGAAAGAGCCAAAGAGCTTTTTGGTGCTGCCTGGGTCAACGTGCAACCTCACAGTGGCGCTCAGGCCAACTTCGCTGTGTTTCTGGCCCTGCTTCAGCCAGGCGAAACAATCCTGGGGATGGATCTTTCCCATGGGGGCCATCTCACCCATGGCTCGCCGGTGAATGTCAGCGGCAAATGGTTCAAGGCTGTCCATTACGAGGTGGATCGCCAGACCCAGCAGCTCGACATGGAGAGTGTCCGACAACTGGCCTTGAAGCATCGCCCCAGGTTGATCATCTGTGGGTATTCGGCTTATCCGCGCAGCATCGATTTCCCTGCTTTCCGTGCCATTGCCGATGAAGTTGGTGCCTATTTGATGGCCGACATGGCCCATATCGCCGGTCTGGTGGCCGCTGGAGTTCATCCCAGCCCTCTGCCCCACTGCGATGTTGTCACCACTACCACCCACAAGACCCTGAGGGGACCCCGAGGCGGTTTGATTCTCTGCAGGGATGCAGAGTTTGGCAGGAAGTTTGACAAGACTGTCTTCCCAGGATCCCAGGGCGGCCCCCTGGAACATGTGATTGCTGCAAAAGCTGTGGCTTTCGGAGAGGCGTTGCTGCCCGAGTTCAAGGTTTACAGCCGCCAGGTTGTTGCCAATGCCCAGGCACTGGCGCAGCGCATCCGGGAGCGGGGCATCGATGTGGTGAGCGGTGGCACAGACAATCATCTTGTGCTGCTGGATCTGCGCGGTATCGGCATGACCGGAAAGGTTGCGGATCTGTTGTTGAGCGATGTCAACATCACGGCCAACAAGAACACGGTTCCCTTTGATCCGGAATCACCGTTCGTCACCAGTGGCCTGAGGCTGGGCACGGCGGCCTTGACCACCCGTGGATTTGATCAGGAGGCCTTTCTGGAGGTGGCTGATGTGATTGCCGATCGCCTTCTGCATCCTGAGGACGACAGCATGCAGGACAGCTGCCGCCAGCGGGTGAAAAAGCTCAGCCATGGCTTCCCCCTCTACAGAGGTGTTCCCGAACCGGCGCTTGCCTGACTGTCCCAGGCCCATCTGGAATCCCTGCTAGAGCCTGCCTAGGATCGCTGCAGAGATCCCTCTCAGGGTCGTTCTTCAGCGGAGCTCCCTTGACCCTTGCCAGCAACCCTCTTGCGGTCGCTTCAGCGAGTTTCGGGATGGCTGCTGTGATCACAACGGTTGTTGTCCCAGCAGTGAGAACGCTGGGCTTGCGTTTCGATTTCACGGATCAGCCCGATCTGCGCAAACAGCACAGCGCACCCATGGTTCGCCTCGGGGGGATTGCCATGGTGCTGGGGTTCTGTCTGGCCCTCGCCCTGACCTGGAGCATGCATGGCTTTGGCCTGCTGACCCCAGAGAAAGATCAGATGATCTGGACAACCCTTGCGGGCTCCCTCTGTTTCTTCCTGATCGGTCTCGCCGATGATCTCTTCGCCCTGTCTCCCTGGCCCCGTCTGGGTGCTCAGATCGCTGTGGCCTGCGTGGTCTGGAGTCAGGGGGTTCGCATTGGTGCGATCGATGTCAGCTGGCTTGGTTCAGGCACTCCGGCTCTGGTGATGCCTGATCTGCTCAGCCTCCTGGCCACAGTGATCTGGCTTGTCGGGATCACAAATGCCATCAATTGGCTGGATGGCCTTGATGGTCTGGCTGCTGGTGTCGCTGGCATCGCCGCCGTCGGACTTGTCTCGGTGAGTTTTTCACTCCACCAGGTGGCGGCAGGCTTTCTGGCGGCTGCCCTGGCCGGGTGCTGTCTTGGATTTCTGCGCCATAACTTCAATCCCGCCCGCATCTTCATGGGTGATGGTGGCTCTTACTTTCTCGGTTTCACCCTCGCTGCCATCAGCATCGTCGGACCTGCCAAGGGGCTCACCACCGTCAGTCTGCTGCTGCCCTTGCTGATCCTGTCCCTGCCGCTGGCCGATATGTCAGCTGTGATCATGGGGCGTCTGCGGGCAGGGCGTTCTCCCTTCTATCCGGATCGCAGGCATCTTCATCACCGTCTGCTCAGGGCTGGTTTCAGTCATCGCCGCACGGTTCTGCTGATCTATGCCTTCACCCAGTGGCTGGCGGCCTTGGCGTTGGTTGTCGCCAATGCCGAAATGCGTTTCCTGTGGCTTGCCCTGGCCACAGCCATCCTGGTTGCAGCAGTTGTGATCAGCCGTCGTCAGCGCGGTGCTGAAGAGCCTCTCAACGATGGCTTTACCACCAGTTCCTCCCCCTCGCGGATCGCCGATGTGACCAGCATTGGAGATGGTCGTGGCTGAGATGCCAGCACCCCATGGTGTGGAGATCCTCTGCGTCGGCACGGAGTTGCTTCTCGGCAACATCCTTAATGGCAATGCCCGCTGGTTGGCTGAGGAACTGGCCCTTCTGGGCCTACCTCACTATCGCCAGACCGTTGTCGGCGACAATCCCGAGCGACTGCGAGCCGCGGTTCTGGAGGCTGCCGATCGCTGTGGTGTGCTGATCACCACTGGAGGCCTTGGCCCCACCCCTGACGATCTCACCACGGAAACGATCGCTGCAGCCTTCGCTGTTCCCCTGGAGGAAAGGCCTCAGATCTGGTCTGAGATTCAAGCCAGACTCAGCCTGGCTGGACGTGCTGTTGCCGTGAGCAACCGCAAGCAGGCCTTGCTGCCCCGTGATGCAGAGATCCTGCCGAATCCGATCGGTACTGCCCCTGGAATGATCTGGTCTCCCCGGCCGGGATTCACCGTGATCACCTTCCCTGGGGTGCCCTCGGAGCTGCGGCAGATGTGGCGTCAAACGGTTGTTCCCTGGCTGCAGCGCAATGGCGGTTGCTCAGAGGTGTTTGTCAGTCGTCTGATGAGGTTCACGGGAATCGGTGAATCGAGCCTCGCCGAGCAGGTGTCTGATCTGCTCGAGCAGGCCAATCCCTCGCTGGCGCCCTATGCAGCTCTCGGTGAGGTGAAGTTGCGCTTAACAGCTTCTGGCCGCTCCTCTGCAGAGGCTCTGCAGCTGCTTGATCCTCTGGAACAGGAACTACGCCGGAGAACCGGTTCGCTTTGTTATGGCCTTGATGATCAAAGCCTCGCGTCGGTGGTGCTGGAGCTGCTGCGCCAGCGGGGTGAGACCCTCGCCGTGGCGGAATCCTGCACTGGCGGCCGCATGGGAGCGGAGCTGGCTGCAGTCCCCGGTGCTTCTGATGTTTTTGTCGGCGGCGTGATCGCCTATTGCAATCGGATCAAGCACGCCTTGCTGGATGTTCCCAATGAACTGCTCGCTCAACATGGTGCTGTGTCTGCTCCCGTTGTGGCAGCGATGGCGGCAGGTGCCAGGCAGCGACTCGCTGCGGACTGGAGCATCGCTGTCAGTGGGGTTGCTGGACCCGGTGGCGGAACAGATGACAAACCTGTTGGACTTGTGCATCTCGCGGTGGCTGGTCCCGATGGTTGTGAAGCAGCTCCGGAAC
>DASCPR010000200.1:0-2491 GCA_036012625.1 Prochlorococcaceae cyanobacterium Fu_MAG_50 | reverse complement strand
TCTGTGGATCAGCAACCTCTGCGGATTTCTCACCGCCTCTCTGGTGGGGTACCTGGGCCATGCCCGATACACCTTCCGCCCTGAAACCAAGGGTCAGCGATTTGCGCGTCGCTGGCTGCTGCTTCAGTTCGGCATCAATGTGAGCGTCAGCGCGCTGCTGCCCCTGGTGCTGGGCAGCTGGATGCCAGCCCTGATCAGCACCGTGATTCTGGTGTTCACACCAACCGTGCTCAATGCCCTGATCTGGAGCCGGGCCGCACGCTTCAGCCTCAAGCGCCAACAAGCCAATGGCGCCCAGCCTGTCTTGCATGCGGATGATCTTGGCCTCACCAAGGCCACCAACACCGCCATCCTTGAACTGGCCCAGCGCGAGCAACTGAGCAGCGCCAGTCTGATGGTGAATGGAACCGCCGTGGATCCAGCCGTTGCAGCCTGGAAACAACTCACCGGCAGCCCCAAGCTCTGCCTGCACGTCTGCCTCACGGAAGGCCCCTCCTTGGCGGGCAGGGCCTCAGTTCCGGACATCACCACATCAGAAGGTCTGCTCAACCGTTCCTTCCTTCAGTTGCTGCTCGCCTCCTGCCTGCCCAGATCCTGCAGGTCAAGACGCCAGCTTGCGCAGCAACTCCGTGCTGAGATCAGCGCCCAGGTTGAGACTTTTCTGCAAATCACAGGCGTCAGCGCCTTGGCCGTGGATGGCCATCAGCACATCCATCTGGTTCCGATCGTGCTTGATGCGGTTCTGGACCTGTCTCAAGACTTCAACATCCACTGGATTCGCACCACAGCTGAGCCCCTGCCCCCAGAACTTCCCTGGGGATGCTGGCAGATGATCTTCACTCAGGGAGGCTGGCTGAAATGGCTGATCCTGCAAGCCCTGAGCAGCCTTGCTGCGCCACGCCTGCGCAAAAGGGGAATCAGCACGAATGCGGGCTTTGCCGGTGTGTTGTTCACCGGAAGGATGGCGGGAACACCACTGCAGGCCGCCTGGATGGAGCTCAAATCTCAGTCCGTCAGAGACCATCAAACGGCACCCGTACTGCTTGCTCATCCAGCAGCAGAGCTCACAGAGGCTGAAATATCCGAGATGGGAAAGGATTTTCCCCTCTCACTGCCATTTGTGAGCTCAAGTTGGCGGCAGCAGGAATGGGCGGCCCTGGCTTCCATCCGACTCGATTGAGCCATCGTGATCAACATCGATCACGATGAACAATGATGATAAAAATGAACATATAACAGGCCGAATCAACAACTACTCCGGTCTTCAATCCCGGTACAGAGCCTGTTCAACAATGATTCCCTGAAGTTATTTACTGGGATTAGTCATTGGCGTCATTCATGAACGCGGTGACTGATGAATAGCACGGATGAAGTAATGGGGCCTGGCCTGGGCATCCACATAAATCCTGCCGATATATTCACCCAGCACCCCGATACCAATCAGTTGAACGCCTCCCAGGAAAAGGATGGCGACAATTAACGAGGGATAACCCGGCACGCCGACACCATTCACAAACGTTCTGAGCACGATGACCGTTGCATAAATCAGGCTGATCAGAGACACCACCAGGCCCATCAACGTCCACACCTTGAGGGGTAAGACCGTGAACGAAAAGATTCCATCAAGGGCATAGCTCCACAACTTCATCGGACTCCAGGAGCTTTGGCCAGCGGATCTGATCACTCGCAGATAGCTCACTTCAACGCTGCGATAACCGGTCCAGGGCAACAGGCCTTTGGAGAAGCGGCTGTATTCCCTCATCTGGGTCAAGGCCTCCACCACAACTGCGCTGAGCAAACGGAAATCCCCGGCACCTTCCTGAAGCTGAATCGAATCGACAACCTTGTTGAAGACCCTGTAAAACCAGGATGCGGTGGTGACCTTCAAGCGGGATTCCTGATCACGCTGATCACGCACTGCCGTGACAACCTCGGCCCCCTCATCGCGCCAGTAGCGCACCATCTCCGGAATCAGGCTGGGGGGGTGCTGAAGATCGGAATCGATCAGAACCACCGCGGCACATCGCCCCCGTGCATGGTCAAGGCCAGCCAGCATCGCCGCCTCCTTGCCGAAATTACGGGTGAGCTCCAGCAGGGACACTGAGCTTTCGGGGAACGCGCCTGATCTTTCGGCCTGCCAGCGTCGAATCCGCTCAACAGTGCCGTCCTGGGAGCCATCATCCACAAGCAAAAGATGGTTCACATCAGAGAGGGCTAAAACCTCCTCGATGAACCTGCAGATCACCCCCTCCTCGTTGAAGCAGGCCGCCAGAACCCAGACCTGACCGTTATGGGACGTGGAAACTGTTGCCTGATCAAGCATCTTTGATGCGCCTGGGACCAACCTCTGAGTCATATGCTCGCCGATTGAAAGCATCGCCACAGTTCGAAAGTTTCCCATGGCTCAATTCACGAAGCTCACGGCACCGGTTGAAGGCAGCGCCATCCGCTTCGAGAATGGTCAGCCAATTGTTCCAAATGAGCCGATCAT
>DASCPR010000199.1:0-1538 GCA_036012625.1 Prochlorococcaceae cyanobacterium Fu_MAG_50 | reverse complement strand
TCCTGGCTTATCTTGATCTTTCTTCTGCTTTCGATTGAAGCCTGATGACGTAAAGACTGGTGATTATAGATTTGATAATGAGCTGAGCAGAAGCACTCTGGAGTCTTTCATTCCACCTTTTAGAGGCTATAAAGCTAGTCGCTATTAGACAAGCTAGACAGCATTAAACACAACTTTTGGCTTCAGCTGCTCAATGGATTCCAAACTGCCGATTCCCACCACAGTCGATGTTTGATCAATGACCACCATTGGGGTGCTGCTGCTGAATTGTTGCGAATGGTCGGCAGTTTGCCCAGTGTTTCTCTCCGTGTGAGGTGCTGGCAAGCATCGTTCAGGTTGGATGGTCAATTGTTGCCCGCAACTCCAGAGCGCTGCTTCCTGCTCGTTGATCTCCACCCTTGGCAAATGCTCAAGGGCTGTGAGGGGGGCCAGCACCTCTGGCCTTGGTTGATCCGAAGGTCTCTCCCGCTCCGGTAAAGGGATGGCCTGCTGCTCTTCAAATCCCAGGGCCTGGAGTCGTCGCAAATGGGCCAGACAGCCTCCGCAGTTGAGTCTTTCGCCGAGGTCGCGGGCCAGGGAACGGATGTATGTGCCTGAAGAGCAGTGGACACGCAGCTCCAGCTGCCCTTGCTTGGAATCCCAATGCAGCAATTGGAGCTCATGAATGGTGACACTGCGCAGCGGCAGCTTCGGGGTTTCACCGCGGCGGGCACGCACATAGGCCCGCTCCCCGTCGATGTGCACAGCCGAGACCTGGGGTGGCCGCTGCTCGATGCTGCCGCGAAAATCGTCCAGGATCTGTTCAAGAGTCTGTTGCTCAAGATCTGGCCAGGGGTTCTGCTGAATCACCTCCCCCTGCAGATCGTCTGTACTGGTCTGCAACCCCATCTGGATGAGGCCTCTGTAGGTCTTTGACCCAGGCAGGTAGGGAAGCAGGCGCGTTGCACTGCCAAGGGCGATGGGCAACACTCCGGTCACGGCTGGATCCAGGGTTCCGCCATGGCCGACGCGTTTGATGCCAAACACCCGTCTCAGGCGATTGACACAGGCATGGGACGTGAGCCCTGCAGGCTTGTCGATCACAACGAAGCCAAAGGGCACTTCCACCTCCGATCCGTTGTTCATCTGGATTGTTGCAGCACGGTTTGCTTCGCCACTCAGAGGTGCTGTTGAGCTGGATCTGGGGGCGTTCCCCTATCTCCTCCGAGGCTCTTTGCGCAGATTGTGGTGAGCGCCTCAGCCTGCTGTGGCGATGTTGATCCGTTTGCGATTGCGTAGACCACGGCGGATCGTTTCGAATTTCACCACCCCATCCGTGAGCGCAAAGAGGGTGTCGTCTTTGCCTTTGCCGACGTTGATGCCGGGCAGCACGGAGGTGCCCCGTTGACGGATCAGGATTGAACCAGCAGAAACACTCTCACCGCCGTAGGCCTTGACGCCGAGACGCTTGGAGTTGGAGTCGCGTCCGTTACGTGTTGAGCCTGTGCCTTTCTTGTGAGCCATGGGGAGTCAGAAATCGATTGCTGTGGATGGGCGAC
>DASCPR010000198.1:0-4073 GCA_036012625.1 Prochlorococcaceae cyanobacterium Fu_MAG_50 | reverse complement strand
TCGATCACGATCACCACGATTCCCTGATGGCGCATCAAAGCCTTGATCAGCTGCTCTTGATGCTCATCCCATGCCTCGTTTGAACTCTCGAGCTGATTGGCGACAATTCCACCTAGAGAATCCACCAACAGCGTTGCTGGGCCAGGCACCCTTGCCAAGGCTGCACAGAAGTCGTTCGCGCATTCAACTGTTGACCAATGGGACGCTCGGCGCTGGCGGTGACGTTGCAGGCGCTGCTGCCATTGCTGATCCTCAGGCCGGCTTGGTCCCGTTGCCATGTAGATCACAGCGGCCTGATCAGCAACCAGGCTTTCAGCCCAGCGACTCTTGCCACTTCGGGTAGGGCCTGTCACCAGGATCAGACCAGCACCCGCACGTTGTGGATCAACCTCCGCCATTCATGCCGCGGAGGGTGGCAACAGAGGAAGGCGAGACCCGGTTGAGATAGCGGAAGATCCAGTATTTGAAGATCGTGGCAAGGATCACCGGGAAGGTCGCGATGAACAGAAATACAAAGTTCTCCCGTGCTGGAAAACCGAAGTGATTGGCAATTCCATTCAGGAGAACAGTCCATCCCTCCGGACTGTGGAAGCCGACAAAAATGTCTGTGAACAGAATGATCGCGAAGGCCTTGGCTGAATCACTGAGGCCATAGACGGCTTCATCGAGAAATCCCCTCAGAACAGACAGTTCCTTCCTGCAGCTGACGCATACCAACGCAAAGGCGAAAAGGGCGGCGAGGTCTGCAAGTACGTTTTTCACCGCATGGGTGCTCTCCTGATCGGCCTCATCCTTGAGTTCTTCTGCTTTCTTTGCCAGGGTCTGTTGAAGTTCCGCCTGGGTGGGGATTGTTTTCCCCTTCAGCAAGGCATCGAATTCAATCTCTTGTTTGAACATGGAAAGCTGTTTCACTGCTTCCTCTTCGAGTTGAGGTTTGGGATAACTCAGAAAGGGCAGTTCAGGTGCTAATCGATCCACTGCCGGACCGATGAGATAGGAGCGGCTCACCTGCTGAATCAGCAGGGGAACAAGAATCAGCAGCAGCAGCACCTTGAGGGAGATCAAGGTTGAATCACGCCTGCGACGAAAACCGGCAACAACCGTGGCTTCGGCCTTGGGATCAAGTTGATTGCGAACCTTGTCGAACACTCCCAACAGGGAGCGGGGCAGAGGATCAGGAGGCCGACTGATTGGTGCTCCGCTTGTTTTGCGCCTGGGGCTATAGCGGTTCACAACCGACTCAATCAGTTGAAATTTTCGTGATTCATGCAGTTCAAGCTGGCTGCTTATTGGACTTAGGGCTTCCAGTGACTCTCGACAGACAATCAGGGCCGCCCGGAATTTTCTCAGCACGGTGGCTTGAACGGAGCGGGGAACAGTGAGTTCCAGATCCGGTCGCACCGGACGATCGCCGTAGTACTCCAGCTCAAGGCTCTGAATCAGAAGAGCAGCTTCGTAACCACGCTCCAGATCATTTTTAATGTCCTTGTTCTGTGCCCTGCCGAAGGCTCCGATCCAGTTGGTCAATGCCATGGTTGACGCTCGCTCAACGAGAGAAGACCCACCAGGTGGCCATCGGCACGATGGAACCCACCACAAGCAGAACGACGATCCAGGTCAGACCATTGCTGCTGCTGGTTTCTTCCTGGGTAGGGAAATTGGTTGCCATCGTCGTGTTGGCAAGGTCAGCCGGCGGGCCAGGATCTTCACCACCAGCCAGAACGATCTCGAGCCGTTCAAGGCCGTCGAACACAGCCTGTCTGTAGCGATCTCCATCACGGAGTTGCTTGCTCATCGTGGTTCTACCGACGCTGGTCAGCAGGTCATCGGGCAGCTGAGTCTGAAGCTCGGGATCAGCAACAACGGCAGCCTGCTTGTTCTGAGACTCGATTAACAGCAGCAACAAGGGGTTGGCTTGACTTGGCTGTGATTGCAGTGCTTGTGACTGGTCACTGGTGTCTACCGACCAGCGATCCAGCAGGTCTGAGCCGAGTTGTTTGAGACTGAGTCCGTAATCGAGACGACGAATCGTCACCAGACGGGCATCCAGTTGTTGGTCGCCAAGCCGAACCAAGTGTTTCTCGATTGATGAACGGCTTGCCCTGCTCAGCACATCCGCTGAATCAATGACGTGGTTCTGGGGCCGAGCGACGGGGAAATCCTCAGGGGCCACAGCGAAGGCTGCTGGTACAAGCAGAACAAGGCTGAGGATCAGACCTAGAACAATTGTCGAGACTCGAGCGAAACGCACTGGAACCATCAACGGAAGGATCAGGTTGGGCAAGGATCAGTTTGGGCTCAGATAGCCCTCAGTTGGCAAGGCTGTCGCGATTGAGCGCCGCAACGGCCTGAACAACCATGCTGGCCTGGCCTTCAGCAAGGTCTAGTTTTGCGGCAAGCTTCTCAAGAAAAAGAGACTCCTCCGTGGTGACCTCACGATCGGCATAGACCAACTGAGTGGCCACAGCCAGGGCTGTCTCCTGCTGAGGTGGTGTCAAGGCTGGCAAAGCCTTGTCTAGCAGCCCATCCACACCATCCTGTCTCAGCATTTTGAGCAATTGGTCGAAGAGATCTGCCATCTCCTGCTCGGATCGATTGCTGTAGGGCGTTCGGTACTCAAGTTGTCGACGCAGAGCATGGGCTTCATCGCGTCCAAGGGTTCCATCACAGGCAACAGCCGCAAGGGCTACTGCAGCAAAGGCTTCAGCGTTGGTCATTGACTTGGTCCAGCATCCATATTTGAGCAACAATAGGCAGAAATGACAGCCCCATTGAGGGCTTCTGATGCCTACAGGTGCGCGAGTCTGTCTTGGTGCAGGCCTGTTGATTCTTGTTCTGACCGTGGTCAATGCCGTCACAGCGGCTCAGATCACACCGGATCTGCAAAGGGCTGAGGTCCTATCAGGCCTTGCCGCTGTTGGCATGATGCTTGTCGCCGCGCTCTGGACCCAGGCCAACCCTGTCTCAGCTGGCAAACAACCCCTAGAAGGTCAACAGGGTTTTGTGATCGCCGATGGTTTGGCTGAGCTCTGCCGCGATGAACTTGCCTGGGGCAGTCACCTTTTGCTCACGGCGACACCCGCCGCAACAGTTCTGGTCTACTGGGATCAAGCAGTGATCTCACGGCGTGGGGTGTTGGGCAGCGGGGATTTCGCTCCCGGTCCGATCTGTGAGCGTGCTCAACGCAGTGGTGAATTGGTTTCACTTCTGAAAGTCTCACTGTTCCCAGGTCGTGGCGAATTTGATTCGATCGTTGAGAATCTGCCCTCCGTGATGATTTATCCACTCAACTCTCGCGGGTGGGTGATTGTCGGTGGCTGGTCGGAACGCTGTTTCAGTCGATCCGATGAGCGTTGGTTTGTCGGATGGTGTGAACGGCTCAGAAACTCACTTGAGAACGGGAGCGCCCTATAGGTACCTCCTTTGCTGGTTCCTTGATCTTCACCTCTGAATGCACCTTGGCACCGGGCGCACTGAACTCAATCCTGCCTTCCTTGCCAAGGCGTCCCTTCATCTTTGTGCTGCGGGTCAGATGTTGATTGGCCTTGCGCTTGAGGATCACGTCACCGTTGGCTTCGATCTCATTGCTGCTCCAATTCCAAAAGCAGCGTCGAGCCACCAGGCTTTCACCGGGCTGTTTGAAGGAGCAATCCCTGGGAATCACAACAGTTGTTTCAGCCAGATTCACCTCAAAACCATCCCCTCTCAGGCTTGATGTCTTCATCGTTCCGACAAAGGGATCCTTGCTTTTCAATCGTTCAGTATTGAAGAACCAGCGGGTAGTGCTGGCTTGTAATTCCCCTTGCTGGTCTTGGATCTCAACCCTGACAGGTTTGAGCAGATCGATGTAACCCTCGATGAGATTGCCATTCAGCTTTTTTGCACTGAGATGTTGGCCTGTTTCGTTCGCCTTGGCACGATATTCAGCAAGGATTGGTCCTTGGGCTTCCAGGTCTCCATCATCGATATTCCAGTGGCCGTTGCCTGCATGAATGATCGTGCTGGCAGCCTTTTCCATGTTGCGCTGATCAGACCAACGATCAAGTTGGGTCGGACCTGTGAAGCTGATCTCA
>DASCPR010000197.1:0-2093 GCA_036012625.1 Prochlorococcaceae cyanobacterium Fu_MAG_50 | reverse complement strand
GCAAGTCGCGATAGCGATGGTTCCATTGATCAGGTAAATCCTCCACCGACAGACCTTCTTCGAGTAGAGCAATTTCGAGATCTGTTCGAATCAGAATATGCAGGCCATAGCTGAGTTCATCGGCCTCAACTCGATTGAGACCTGGGGTTAAGGGGTTCATGGCCAGCCAAAGTTGATCCGCCGAGTTGAGCGGTGCGCCTGCAGACGCAAAGTGAGGCCACCAGCGCTTACAAAAAGCCCGGCTGCGGGCAATTCTGTTCTCCCAGAACAGAGACTGGCTCTCATGCACTGCCATCGACGTTGCCTGGCCAAGGGGCCAGGCAAACCATTGATGCGTTTGTGAAGGCAGGCCCTGCTCATAGAGGGAGTGGCCCCACTCGTGGGCCGTCGCCAAGAAACTGGACAAAGGCTGCTGAGACACCACCCTCGTGGTGAGGCGAAAATCCTTTGGCCCAAGGGTGATCGAGAAGGGATGCGGTGATCGCGCCACGCAGGTGATGCTCGGATCCCTGCCCCAATCCTGCAGCAGACGATCACAAAGTTGCTGCTGGGCGACTTCGTTCAAATCCCATCTCACTGGGGCCGAACGAGAACAAACCCCAGCCTGAATCTTGTCGATCAGAGCAGGAAGTCGCAGACGCAAGGGTCCAAACAATGTCTGCAAGCGGGCCAAAGTGAGATCCGGCTCAAAGGATTGAGCCAATGTTTCCCAACAGCTCCTTGGTTCAGCCAGCTGATTCGCCTGCTCCTGCCTCAGGCTGATCAATTGCGCCAAAGCCGGCGCGAAGCTTGGAAAATCAGCACTGACTCTGGCCTGCTGCCAGCGCTCATATCCCTCGGTTTTCGCCTTCGCGAGTGCGCCCACCAAGTCTGGATCAAGGCGCTGTTGACGCGTCAGGTCTTGCTCAAGCAGCTCGAGATTGCGACTTCGCGCCAGCAACTGATCGTTCTCAAGAGAGCTCGCCTGTTGAGCTTGTTCAAATTCAGCGCGTGCTTCCGCGAGCAGCCCTACGAAGCGGGGACTGGTTTGTCGTCGATGCAGTTGCTTGGCCAGAAGCGTGAGTTGCTCACCACGCCAGCCAGCACCAGCCGCAGGCAGCCGGGTGTTCTGATCCCAATAAAGCGTGCTCTGAATCGAACCGAGAAGCTGGGTCTCGTGCAGGTATTCACCCAGTCGTTGCCATGCCAGCACAGGCGATCGCTGGATCCATCTCTATTAAAGACCCTACCCAGTGGAGCAGTCACCACGACAATTACAGAGTCTTTCCAGGCTTGGCCGGCCGGTGAGACGCAACCGCTGATGCGCCCAGAACTGATAAACCCGATCGGCCAGAGGCGCCAGCAAAGGCCAGGACGTGGGGGCATAAAGCCAGCCAAGACCGATCAGTTGATACGCCTCCCTGAAAACAGCAAGATCGGTGACCAGTTCGCCGTTGGGCTGCAGTGCGTGCATGCGCCCCATGGCCTGGCGATAATTGATACCTGCATAGGCAGCCGGTTCATAGTCAGCGGAATTGATATCCACAAAGAAGATGCGGCCATGACGATCCCGCCTGCGTAGGAAGGCAACTTCCCGTCTGCAAAAGAAACAGCCACCATCAAAAAGCATGGTGAATTGAGCACAAGCAGAGGCCTTGGTTTCGATAGTCACCTCCAGGGGGACTGGGATTGTTACGATTTCAGCACGATAAGACTTTTCATGCAGCGCTGATCAGCGGCAGCAACGAGCTGAAAAAACCTTGCTTCCAATCACAGATCAGAAGCAGAATCGCTACAGGTGCATGGCTTGCCCCCCTGGCGATCAAACAGAAATTTGATCTGATTCAGATGCCCACAGGTCTATGGAACACACCTCAAAAAAAACACGAAGCAGGCACCCACAGAAGAAGAGCTTCTTTTAAAGCCGCATCTGGACAAACTGGACTCAGACAGAAGGGTCCCATTGGCAGAGAAAGGCCCATGGATCAATTCACGATCCCGTCTTTTCAGCGATATGACCTTTGCCAAGACAAACCAGACAGGTGTGATATTTGCCGGGAGAGGTTTTCAGATAGCCATGGCCTCCGCATCTCGGACACTGGGTCGTGAGCTTG
>DASCPR010000196.1:0-9899 GCA_036012625.1 Prochlorococcaceae cyanobacterium Fu_MAG_50 | reverse complement strand
GGCTGTTCAAGATCCTTGGCATAACCCTTCAGTGAATAGGCATAGTTCTGCACAACCAGGTCGTCGATTAATTCTCCAATCGCCCACAGTTCCCAGTCCTGAAGCCAGAGGTTGTATGCGAAGCGGAACGGACCGGGAGAGAGACTGATGCGAGTCGGTAGATCCTCCTGATCCAGTTTCTCCCTTAATTCGCGAAGAAGTCCGGTGAGTTGGCGCCTTCTCCAGATCATCCAACTTCGGTTGGTGTGATCCTGAGGCGGTGCAATCCCTGTGTCTTTGATATAACGCGACACCGTGTAGTCGTCATAGCCAAGTTCAACAGGCCAGGCGAAATGGTCATCGAGTTGTATCCCATCCAACCGGCAACGTTTCAAGGTTTCAATGATCAGACCGATGAAGCGTTTTCTTACTTCTGGATGGGCTGGATTGAGCCAGACCCGCTGATAGCCGTGCATCAGCATCAGCGGATCCCCATCCAACCTTTTCAGCACCCATTCGGGATGTTGTTTGACCACCTCTGAATCCGCGGGCTCCATCAACCCGTATTCAAACCATGGCACCACCTTGATTCCCCGTGAGTGGGCCTCGCGGCTCAGGCTGCAGATCGGGTCAAGTTCAACACCGGCCTTGGCCAGTGTTGGTTCCAGGGGGGCAAAGCGACTCTGATGAAAGGTGGTGCCCCGGCTCCAGACGTTCGGATAGATCACATTGAACCCAGCTGCATGCAGATCATTCACGGCTGTGCGGATCTGATCCTGTTTGTAGTAGAGGGGGCTTGGGCTGTTGGTGAGCCAAACCCCCACAACAGGAGGTTTAAGGTTCAATCTGGCTGGATCATCACGCCTGGCCTGAGGCACTTGCGCAGCCGTCTTCAGCTGAAGCTCCCCGAGCAGGAGCCCAGCCAGGAGGCTGATCGCCAGGGTCGGTGCAAGCACACCGTTCCGCTTGCCGGCGCTCCTGTGCATCTGTTTAGCGGAACATCGAGCTGACGGAACTCTCCTGGTGGATGCGCCAGATCGCTTCACCCAGCATGTTGGCGACTGAGAGCACCTTCAGGTTGGCGAAACTGCGATCGGCGGCAATGGGGATGCTGTTGGTGACCACCACCTGTTCAAACAGTCCGGGCTCCGCAAGGCGCTTGCAGGCCGGTGGGGAAAAAACGGCATGGGAGGCACAGGCGATCACGCGCTGAGCTCCCTGTTCCCTGAGCAGGCGAGCTCCTGAAC
Organism: Prochlorococcaceae cyanobacterium Fu_MAG_50; assembly: GCA_036012625.1. Lineage (GTDB taxonomy): Bacteria > Cyanobacteriota > Cyanobacteriia > PCC-6307 > Cyanobiaceae > DASCPR01. Next base: position 8,673 of record DASCPR010000196.1, on the reverse strand, counting down.
AGATTGTGCCGCCTGTGTCGATCATGTCATCGATCAGGATTGCCGTTTTGTCGGCGACATCGCCAATGACGGTAAGGCTTTCGGCCACGTTGTGGCCGGATCGACGTTTGTCGATGATGGCGAGCGGCGCACCCTGCATCTGCTTGGCGAACGCCCTGGCTCTGGCCACACCACCCACATCAGGGGAAACCACGACCAACTGGCCGAGTTCCTGGGCCGAGAGGTAATCAACCAGGACTGGCGATCCATAGATATGGTCACAGGGGATGTCGAAATATCCCTGGCACTGCGCAGAGTGCAGATCCATGGCAAGGACTCGATCAACACCTGATGCAACCAGCAGGTTGGCCGTCAGCTTGGCGGTGATCGATTCGCGACCAGCGGTTTTTCGATCCGCTCTTGCATAGCCGTAGTAAGGAACCACGGCGGTGACCTGCCTGGCCGAGGCTCGCCTGCAGGCATCCACCATGATCAGCAGCTCCATCAGGTTGTCGTTCACCGGAGCACAGGTGGGCTGAATCAGGAACACATCACAGCCACGGATCGATTCCTGGATCTGTACATAGAGCTCCCCGTCCGCGAAGCGTTTGCAGACTCGCGGGCCGTCCGGTACTCCCAGATAGGCGGCGATCTCTCTGGAAAGTCCAGGATTGGCGGTGCCACTGAAGAGACGCAGCCTGCGTTGATCAGTGGTGCAGCTGTCCTGATCGGCACGTGCTGCTGTCAGGAAACTGGTCACGGTGTCCGCGATCAATCAGCGATCACACAGATGCTAATCCTGTGAGTGCTCCTGCAACTCAATTTTCTTGCTTAGGGTCCATTGATGAAAGACGCTCTTCCGTTCCTGATCGGCGCCGGTCCCCTTGAGGAACTGAAGATGGAAGCAGGTTCTCAGCAATTGGCACGGGCCTGGGGGAAGCGGCTGATCCCTCACTGGTGCGGTGAAAATCCCGATCTTGTCCTGGCTGATCTTCCCGCTGCACAGGCTCTTGTGCAGCTGAATGGCGATGCGGCCATGGCCGGATCATGCGGCAGTTGGCTGGAGGCCCTGGCCGCATGGCGCCAGCCAGTCATCCTGCTGGTCTCCCCGCTGCCAAGCGGTGGGATCCCAGGCATCGCGGCGGCTTATGCGGCTCTCTGCCAGACAATCTCTGTGCCTCTGATTGGTCTGGTGCAACTTGGAGGCCTCTGGGATCAGACCCAACGGCGGGCCGATGGTCTTGCTTGGTGTGGTTGGGTCCAGGCTGATCACGACTCGCAGGGGAGTACCGAGAGCGGCAATGAGGACACTGATCCGATCATGGTGAGCACCCAGCTCAGGCATCGGCTGTTGATGCTTTGAGGCTGTTGATGTTTTGAGGCTGTTTGAGTCTGTTGATGGCTTTAGGCCATCCCGGTCAATGGCTCTCTGGCCAGGACGGCAGCGACTCTTCCTGATTCAACTGACGCAGGGGCTGATCACCGGCACGGCTTGCCAGGGAAAGCTGGCTGATCACAGGCATCGATGGGCTTGTCAGCGTCGCTGCCACCAGGCTGAGGATTTCGTTGCGAGAGAGATCGGTCTGAATCTCATCAGAGAGTTCATTGAGCACAATCGCAAGAGTGCTGACCGTGTTCGGCTGGCGAAGTTGTTCGGCGATCGCCAGAACAAGCAGTTGCTGCCGCTTGCGGCGGTTTTGATCGTCCTTGGGATTGCTTCGGTAGCGGGCCAGTTGCTCAGCCTGGACGCCGTTGAAGCTCTGGCGTCCAGCTTGCAGGTTGATGGCGTAGCCCTGCGTCTTGTCCTGACTTGCATAGGGTTGGCCAAGAGTCACCTCCAGCTGCCCGATGCCATCAACAAGTGTGCGCAGACCTTTTCTTGAAATCACCAGATAGCGCTGGGGGGCACCCTCGGGCAGCTCGACAATTTCACTGATCACATCGGCGGTGAGCGCTACACCCCCTTGTCTGTAACTGGCGGCAAGGGGTTCGATCCTGTTGCTGCCAGGCAGATTGATGCCAAGTTCAGTTGGCAGTTGCAACACCTCAACAGGCTTGTTGACTGCGATCTGAACGAGCATCAGGCTGTCGGCATTGGCCGGACCAAGGGGTGCGGCTTTGTTGTTCATGTCACTCAGCTGATCTGCATCCACGCCGATCACCAGAACGGTGACAGGCTTGCTGGGCAGAGGAGCCAGCGTTGATGGGTCTTCTGCGGATGGAGAACCGATGGCAATCTGATCGGGTTTCGGCCAGATCAATGCGAGTGCTGCAGCGGCGAGCCAGAGGCCGCCAAAAGCGGCTGCCAGTCGCAGCAGAGTTCGTTCAGGATTTTTGCCCAACCAGCGGCGCAGACCCGTCGCGGGCCTGGAGTCGCCAGGTTGCTGTTTGGGCATGACTGACTTGAGGTCTGCGTTGAACCAGTCTTGCGCAACAGCTGGCTGCTTTCGCGAGTTGTTGGCAGAAACCGACCCAGGGATTTGAGCGTGGACTGAGACTTATCCTTTTGGCCTTGGTTTCGGATCCTGAAAGGAGTAAAAGTCTTTGCAGCATCGTGGTGAAATCGCTCCGCCACGAAGTTGCTCTACCTTGGACGCATTAATAATGTTTTATTCTTTAAATTAAGAATCTTTCATTGTCTTCCAGTCTCAATCGATTTTCCTAACTATTGATGCAGATTGATCACTCTTCGTCAGTATCGTCTGTATCGCCTTCGGGAATAAGGCGGATGACCTTTTTGCCTAATTTGATCTGAAAATCGTCGCCAGGCTTGAGGTCAAGTATTTCTGTATAGGCCTTGCCTATTAATAGATTTCCATTCCCCTGGACCTTCGCAATATAGCTAAGCTTTCGTCCCCTTTTGCTAATCCCTGCACTTCCGCTGCCAAATGAGAGGCCTTTAGCATCTAGAAGTGCTTCGTAGAATGCCGTGAAATTGAGGCGTTCATCCCCATCTTTTTTGTTGGAGACATAACCACAAGCTCTGACCAGGTCAGATTTGCTGAGATCACCCATCGCCTTGACTTTCTCAAGGAGTTCGCTGCCTTTAAGCATTTCTTCGTGCTCCTGATCACATTGTCAACATAACAATGCCCTTCCTCATTCCACAAGTGATTGACACCAAACAAGTGGCTAGCGCGTCCGAACAGCTTCTTGCTGAGAGCATGCCTCAATAAGCAGCCGTGCGCAGGCGGCTTTTTGCCAAAAAAAAACCCCATCTCTGGGGCCGGTGTCCGTGTGAGGAGGGCTCGTCATCCCTACTCGCACAATTTCTAACACTGATGTCAGCTGATTGCCAGTTCAATCTGGACGCTTATCGCCGGACAGCTGCCTCTCCAGGTCAGCTGTTGAAGCGATGCGCTTGAGATGGGCCATGGCAGGGGACGCTCCATGCAGGCAGAGGCTTGGCATCGCAAGGACATGCCCCCCCCTTTTTTTTACGAAGGTCCGCAGAGGGCGCTGATCCAGAGGCAGCGTTGCCCTATCGGTTCCTTGCTCCTGAAGGGACCAGGACCAGGAACAAGGCCAGGTCTCGCTGATTCGATCAGCAGGGCTTGTGGCAATGCTGCTGCCGTGAATGGCACGGCTGGTCTGGTTGAAACCCTTGAGCGGTCTGGACGAATCCCTGCAAGGGCCTGGGGGATGTTCAGCAAATCAGAATCATCCCGGCTGCCAAAAAGATCACAGAACTGCACCGCCAATTCCTTATTTGCAGATGCCTTGCGTGCAAATGCCTTGCTCGCCAATGCTTTGCGTGCTGATGTCTTGTGTGCTGATGTCTCGTCCCTGGACAATGTGTGGATGCTGTTGAGAGGCGTTGGAGACAAGGATGAAGACCAGGGCTTGAAATTGAATCGTTGGCATCGGAGGTTGATTGCCAAGTCGATGACCAAGTCGATTACCAAGTTGATTGTCAAGTTGATTGCCATAGGTAATCAATTACGGGCTCAAGGAGGCGCGGCTCATGGCCTCTACCCCAGAGAGCATTGCGCAGAAAGATATTCTTATTTTTCGCAGATTTGCAGGTTTCGATGCTGTTTTCAAGGCTTCGGCTGGCTTGGCTGAGGCCGACCTCGTCACGGGAGCGCTAAGGCCTGACGCGATTGCCCTCCTTGGGGTGCCTGAGTAGGAGGCTTGTCCATTGACAGGCTCTGAATGGCCAGAAGAGGTTGTTTGAAAGCTTCATCAAGAGCGGAAGAAAGCCTGAAGGAGAGAGGCAAGGGGTAAGTGGACACTTGTAGGTTTGTTCGAGAAGTAAGTCTTTGCTCATGGCTAGCCCGGCCATTGCTGTTGCAGATTCCTTGCAGGCGCTGAGAAATGGCACCACAGCTGATCAATGGGCCTCCCTGAAGGAGAACCCCTTGGTCAGGGATCTGCTGCTCAAATGCTCCGATTTGGAGGCTTCAGAGTTGCTCGCTAAAGGTTTTTCAGTCAGCCGCTTCCCTTCCAGGGCCAATGCTGAACTGATTTTCACTCCCTGAGCTGCCCTGTCGATTGATCGGAAAGGCTTTGCTGCGCCTGCTCAGGTTGTGTTGATCAAGGGGACTGGGCAGTCCGGGGCATCAATCATCAGTGCTGGATCAGCCCAGTCCTCAAATAGATGAGCTGAAGTGCTGACCAAAACAGTTGAGGCAGGCTTCGGCAGATCATCCTGGGGCATCCTCCATGAGCTTTTCCCTGCAGGTGATTGATTGATGCATCAATCCAGCTCGTCCCAGGCGCGAACAACGGGAGTGTTGCTGCATCCCACGGCATTGCCCTGCAGCCCTGTCTGCGGCAGCTTCGGTGAGCCTGCCCGCACCTGGCTTTTGGCCCTTGCCGAAAACGGTGTAGGCGTCTGGCAGATGCTGCCGCTGGCACCTCCAGATGGCACCGGTTCCCCCTACAGCTCACCATCGAGTTTTGCCCTCAATCCATGGTTGCTTGACGGGCAGGATCTTGTCTCAGATGGCTTCCTTGACCCCCAGGTGCTGGCCGGATTGCCTGGTGCCGACGCTGGCAAGTCGTTGAGTCGATCCGTTGATTTCAGCCTCGCCGACTCACGCAGTCAGACATTGGCTGTGGCCCTGCGTGAGGCCTGGTCCACCCAGAGTGATGCTCAGAAGGATGCTTTTGACCTTTGGTGTGGAAGTCAGCCATGGCTTGAGGATCATGCTGCCTTCATGGAGCTGAGGCGCCAGCATCAGGGGCTCCCCTGGTGGGAGTGGCCAGAACCGCTCGCTCGGCACAGGTCTGGGGCTCTAAGGCAGTGGCGAAGACAGCATGGTGAGGCACTTCTCGAGCAACGACTTCTGCAGTGGCATCTTGATCGTCAGTGGCAGTCCCTGAGACGGCTGGCCATGGATCTGGGGGTTGTGCTGTTTGGTGATCTGCCGTTCTATGTCGCCCGTGACAGTGCTGATGTCTGGAGTCATCGCGGTCTGTTCTCGATTCGTGCTGATGGGGCGCTGCAGCATCAAAGCGGAGTTCCCCCTGATTATTTCTCTTCCACAGGCCAGCTCTGGGGCACGCCTGTCTATCGCTGGTGGCGTCATCGCCTCAGTCGCTTTGGCTGGTGGCGAAGGCGGCTGAGGCGTCAATGGCAGCAGGTTGATCTCCTGCGTCTGGATCATTTCAGAGCGCTAGCGGCCTACTGGAATGTTCCAGGATCGGATCAAACTGCTGAGAATGGACGCTGGCATTCGTCCCCCGGCCAGGCACTCCTCCAGGGATTGAAGCGTGATTGCGGCGGCTCCCTTCCACTGGTGGCAGAGGATCTCGGTGTGATCACCCCTGATGTTGAAAGGCTGCGGGATCGTTTTGATTTACCTGGAATGAAAATTCTGCAGTTTGCCTTTGATGGCAACCCAGACAACCCCTATCTGCCCCAGAACATCATTGGGCATCGCTGGGTTGTGTACACCGGCACCCATGACAATGCCACCACATTGGGGTGGTGGCAGCAGTTGGATCAGGACTCACGCTGGAGAGTCGGCGAAACAGTCAAGGCTGAGGTTGATGCTCCCGGCTGGCAGTTGCTGGAGCTTGCCCTTGCCACTGAGGCCTGTCTTGTGGTGGTTCCTTTACAGGATTTGCTTCATCTCGGCGATGAAGCACGGTTCAATACTCCAGGCACGGTTGGATGCAACTGGTCCTGGAGATTGTCGTCTTTTGATCAAGGCCTTGAGGGGGCTCTTGCTGGTTATGGCGAGCGGGGAGCCGTCTGGGGGCGTTCGTTGAAATCGGCTTTGGGGTTGCTCGGGGAAGGGGGCTAAGGCTCAGCAACTCCGAATCGGTACAGGCCTGGCTTGGCTGGTTTGGGGCTCTTCCCATTCCATAACACCTGATCAGCAGCCGTCGGTGGCGGCTTGATCGTCAACTGCACGGGGGCCTGAAGTTGCAGGCTGATCTCTCCTTGAGCAGTGCTGAGATGGGTTCGATCACCACCGCCACTCTTGATCTTGACCAGGTGCGGTTGGCTGAGATTGAGCACAAGAAGCCCGTGCCGATTCCCAGGATCCTTGTTCCCCTGTAAGGAATCAATCCATTGCCTGGGGGAGCGTCTGCTTGCATCGGCCACGGGTCTCAGTCCGCGCAGGGCGGCATCAGCGCCAAGCTCCTCCTGCAATGGTTTCAATGACTCAGCCCTCGGGGCTATGGGTTGCCTCGATTGGTTCTGCTGAAATGCCAGATGCCGTTGTTGATGGTTCAGCGCAATCAGGGTGCCGAACATCACCAAGGCATACACCACACTTCCCTGCCATGTGGTGAACACGTCGATATGGCCAGGTGTGAAGCGTCCCAGGCGTCCACCGGAGCGCCTGCTTTTGAGAGGGTTAACGCGCTGCGGTAATGCACCACTGAGGCTGCCGGGCTCAAGTTCGAGTCGTTGTTCCAGCAGTGGCAGCATGGAGCACAGGTAAGTGGGTTCAGGTAGGCGATCGATCCAGCCGCGTTCAATCGCTTCCAGAACCGGGATTGTGATTTTTGTCTCTCTGGCCAGTTCGCGAAGACTGATGCCGTAGCTCTCCCGGCGTTTGCGAAGCAGACGGCCTGCTTCCACAAGTGGGCTTTCAGGTTGCGCTGTGAGGCCCTTTGCTGCCTTGATCCCAGGATTTGATCGCCGCCATGGAAGCTTCATTGCCATCGGGCTTTGCCTGGGACGCTTGCCATAACCCCGCTTCCCAAGGCCCCGCTTCCCCTTGCGACGCGTCTCAATAGCAAGGCTGTCATTGACACAGTTTCCACTTCCAGGCTTTTCACTTCCAGGTTTTCCACTACCAGGCTTGCTTCTGCCACTCTGATCAGGCGTCCGTTGTCATCATCAGCATCGGTTCCCATTCTTCTCTGTTCAGCTGTCGCCAGTGACCTTCAGTGAGGCTGCCAAGCCTCAGGCCTGCGATCGCCGTGCGTTTCAGATCGAGAACGGGATGTCCGAGAAGGTCTGCCAGCCGACGAATCTGACGGTTCCGTCCCTGCCTGATCACCACCTGCAGAAGGCTGCGCTCCTGGCTGCTGTGGATCAATTCCACCTCTGCTGGCAGGGTGCGTTCTCCATCAAGGATCACACCATCACGCCAATGGCGGAGTGTTCGGGGTGAGGGAATGCCACGCACCCAGACTCTGTACGTCTTGCTATGGGCGTAGCGGGGATGGGTCAGCTGCAGGGTCAGTTCACCATGGTTGGTGAGCAGCAGAGCTCCACGGCTTTCTCCATCCAAGCGTCCAACGGGATGGAGGCCATGTCGCAGAGAGACGGGAAGCAGCTCGAGCACGGTTTGGCGCCCCTGGGGGTCGTTGCAACTGCTGATCACACCCCTGGGTTTATTCAGCAGCAGAACCCTGGCCGGATCCCGTTGCGGCAGTGGTTTCCCATCAACAGCAATGCTGTCGAGCTCAGGGTCTGCCTGGTCACCGAGATGGCTCAACTTGCCATTGACGCAGACGCGTTCCTGTCTCAACAGTTCCTCCGCTTGCCGTCTTGAGCACAAACCGGCTGCAGCAATCAGTTTCTGGAGACGTTGCTGGGTCATGACAGATCAGGCATCCGGCTCAGATGACCAGGCCATTCCCTTTGCAAGCAGCTCTTCCATTCGGGTTCCTCCATCGGGGATGGTTGCGAGCCTGGATAAGGTCAGCCTGGTTGATGGCGACTTGCTGCAAGATCGCAAGCCTCAGTCCCAGTGCGCTGCTACTTCGGCAGGAACGGGCTCGAGAGGGATCTCCTCAGTAAAAGTGATGAAACATTTTGGCGAGGTCTGATTCACTCAGGCCGGGGGAATGGCCGCGGATGCCGTGATTGTCTTCGACGCTGAGCAGGTTTGTCGTGCTGGCGGCACTGCTGTTTGGCGGCACTGCTGTTGGGGCCAGAGTCGCGGAGAGTGTGCTCATGGGACGCGATCACCGGGGCGATGGCCTACCGGAACCATTCTGAGCGGGGAGCAGGAACAGGAAAGCAATGGTAGGTTTGGAAACGATTCTATTTCGTAATTGATGGCAATCCCGGTGGCGCTTTCAGACGTCGACCTGGTGCGTTCGTATCTGCGGGACATCGGTCGAGTACCTCTGCTGTCCCATGAGCAGGAGATCACCCTGGGTCGTCAGGTGCAGGAGCTGATGGCTCTTGAGACACTGGAAGCGGAGATCAAGCAGCAGACAGGCGAGCAGCCGAGTGCGGAGGCGCTTGGCAAGGCGGCTGGCCTGAGTGGACTGCAG
>DASCPR010000195.1:0-8010 GCA_036012625.1 Prochlorococcaceae cyanobacterium Fu_MAG_50 | reverse complement strand
CCTGGCGATCCAGTAAAAAGCTGTCGCCATTGATGGTGACCCGCAGGCGCCAGCGGCCATCCTCATCACGGATGTTCTGCAGTGGTGCATTCCAGATCAGCCAGTCGAGCAGAAATGGCTCACGCACGTTCAGCTCTGCTGGACTGACGCTGACCAGCCAGGGGGCGTCCTGGCTGGGCTGGGTCCCTTCCATGGCCTGATATTGGTGAAGCCGCCATTGCAGGCTCGCTTTTGGCCTATGGACGGCCTCGCCCCAGGGATAAGCGGCATAGGCACTGAATCGATGACTGCCAGGACGCACATCGTTCATGGGGATGCGCACAAGGCCTTTCTCTGACTCAGAGATTCTCAACGGTTGTGCATCGTCAATCTGCACAACAAGGTGCGCACCCAGCCCCAGCTCTGGATCGCTGGCCAGAGGCCAGTCCTTCAAACTCAGCACAAGCTCCCAGTCTTCAGTGCTTAAAACAGCACCATCTGCAGGGCTTTGCAGCTTCAGCTGGGGATCGTGCTTGTCAAGTTGATCCCTGAGGCTCTGCACACCTCCCGGTGGGGCCACTTCCTGAAGATGTCCCCCCGGTGACGATGGGTGAATCGGCAGGGGGCCTTGGCTGCTCTGATGACTCTTGCCGCCAAGTGGCCATATCTCTAAGGCCTCCGCCGGTGAACTGACTGACAGCGAGATGGCCAGGGCCAGGAGCAGAGCCAGCAGCGCTTTGATCGGGATTGTTCTCAACTGAGAACTTTGAAATTGTGCCAATGACCGGTTGACCAGGTCATGCCGGTCAGGACGCATCATAAGATTGTATGAAGAGTCCAGCATCCTTGGCATTGAAAATCTGTAGCAGTTGGCCAGCTGAAAGGCTGCAACTGAATGGTTTGTTTGTATTTGTATAAAACTTTTCAAGCTAATGGCAATCCTTGTCCTGCTGTAAAGCCTGCTAATCGGATTCATGTTCTTGTCGACAAGTTCGCAGAAGAGCCCGGATCTGATGCGTTGAACAAGCGGGTAGAACATTTGTAACTCAATGAGGTAGTCACAGGGTCGTCCAACTATGCTTTTTCAAGCGGTCCCCACCTTGGGGCCCAGACCACCTGCGTCCCAATGAGGCCCTGGCTTCTGAAGGCGCAAGTGACCGGAACTCTCTGCCTTCCTTAGCTGATTGCTCCGGTGTCCTGAAATCGTCAGGACAAGCCTCAGGGGTGGCCCTCCACCTCGATCCCGTCCCTCAAGGAACGACTCGATGACCATCAGCCCACCAGAGCGTGGGAAAACCGCCAAGGTTCTGGTCGACAGGAACACTGTTCCAGCCGATCCCGAAGTTCTGGGTAAGCCAGGACACTTCAGCAGAACCCTCGCGAAAGGTCCCAAAACCACAACCTGGATTTGGAACCTCCACGCCGACGCTCACGATTTCGACAGCCATACGAGCGATCTTGAAGACGTCTCACGCAGAATCTTCAGCGCTCATTTCGGTCACTTGGCCGTCATCTTCATCTGGATGAGCAGCGCCTTTTTCCATGGTGCTCGTTTTTCCAATTACTCCGGCTGGCTGGCCGACCCCACGCATGTAAAACCAAGTGCGCAGGTGGTCTGGCCGATTGTTGGCCAGGAAATTCTCAATGGCGATATGGGTGCCGGATTCCACGGCGTTCAGATCACCTCAGGCATCTTCAACATGTGGAGAGCTTGGGGAATTACCAGTGAAACTGAGCTGATGGCCCTGGCCATTGGTGCTCTGGTGATGGCCGGCCTCATGCTTAATGCAGGGGTTTATCACTTCCACAAGGCAGCTCCAAAGCTGGAGTGGTTCCAGAATATCGGCTCGATGATGAATCATCATCTGGCAGGACTCCTGGGTCTTGGCTGCATTGGCTGGACTGGTCACCTGATTCATGTGGCCAACCCGATCAACGCGATGCTCGATGGCATCGATGCTGGTACGCCACTCGTTCTTGATGGCAAGACCATCGCCACTGTGGCGGATATTCCACTCCCCCACGATCTCTACAATCCCCATCTGGTTGGGCAGATTTTCCCTGGTCTAGGCCAAGGGGCTTCTCTGTTCCATGTCTCTGGGGTGACGAACTTTTTCTCTGCCAACTGGGCAGCATTCGGTGATTTCCTCACCTTCAACGGTGGCCTGAACCCGATTACAGGTTCACTTTGGGCAACTGACATTGCGCACCATCACCTTGCGGTGGGTGTGATGTTCATTTTTGCCGGTCACATGTATCGGACGAACTGGGGAATCGGCCACTCCATGCAGGAGATTCAGGCACTTGCTAAGGATGATCCACTTCTTTTCCCTGCACCAAAGGGGCATGAAGGATTATTCGAGTTTCTGTCAAATTCCTGGCATGCTCAGCTTGGCTTGAACCTTGCAATGCTCGGTTCCCTGAGCATTGTGATTGCTAATCACATGTATGCGATGCCCCCTTATCCCTATCAGGGCATTGATTACGCACTTCAGACAGGCCTGTTTACCCATCACATTTGGATTGGCGGCTTGATGATCGTTGGCGGTGCTTCGCACGCTTCGATTGCAATGATCAGGGATTACGATCCTGCCAAGCACGTTGATAACGTTCTCGACAGGATTCTCAAGGCCAGGGATGCGATTATCAGCCATCTCAACTGGGTTTGCGTTGCGCTAGGTACTCACGCCTTTGGTCTTTATATTCACAACGACACGATGCGTGCTTTGGGGCGACCCAATGACATGTTCAGTGATTCCGCTATATCGATTCAGCCTATTTTCGCTCAGGCACTCCAGCGCTTGCATGCAGCCGCCGCTGGCGGATTAGCCGCTCCCAACGCCCTTTCAGGCGTGAGTGAGGTCTTCAACGGAAGTGTTGTTGCTGTGGGAGGCAAGGTTGCCGCGGGGCCAATCCCCCTTGGCACTGCCGACTTCATGGTGCACCACATTCATGCCTTCACGATTCACGTGACGGTGTTGATTCTTCTCAAGGGTGTTCTTTATTCAAGAAGCTCCCGTCTGATACCAGACAAGGCGAGCCGTGGATTCCGTTTCCCCTGCGACGGTCCAGGCCGTGGTGGTACCTGCCAGGTCTCTGGATGGGATCACACCTTCCTGGGTCTGTTCTGGATGTACAACTCCCTCTCAATCGTGATCTTCCACTTCAATTGGAAGATGCAGAGCGATGTTTGGGGAACCGTTAATCCAGATGGAACCGTGAATCACCTCACTGGTGGCAACTTTGCCAACAGTGCTCTGACGGTTAATGGGTGGTTCCGAGATTACCTTTGGGCCCAATCCGTTCAAGTCCTTAACAGCTATGGAACCTCCATCAGCTCTTATGGCTTGATGTTCCTAGGTGCTCACTTCATCTGGGCTTTCAGCCTGATGTTCCTGTTCAGCGGCCGCGGCTATTGGCAGGAGCTTATTGAGTCCATTGTCTGGGCTCATAACAAGCTGAAGCTGGCTCCCACGATTCAGCCTCGTGCGCTATCCATCACCCAGGGTCGTGCCGTTGGTGTTGCTCACTTCTTGTTGGGCGGTATCGCGACAACCTGGGCCTTCTTCCACGCCCACCTTCTCGGCTGACCTTCACCTGACCTTCCCCTAATGGCAACGAAATTTCCTTCGTTCAGCCAGGGTCTGGCACAGGACCCGACAACCCGCCGCATCTGGTACGGGATCGCCACGGCTCACGACTTCGAGAGCCATGACGGAATGACGGAGGAGAGGCTTTACCAGAAGCTCTTCTCCACCCATTTCGGCCATCTCGCCATCATCGGTCTCTGGGTTTCGGGAAACCTGTTCCATATCGCCTGGCAGGGCAACTTCGAGCAGTGGGTCGTCGACCCGCTGCACGTTCGCCCCATCGCTCACGCAATCTGGGACCCCCACTTCGGACAGGGTGCCATTGACGCCTTCACCCAGGCAGGTGCTTCCTCGCCGGTGAATGTTGCTTACTCCGGTCTCTACCATTGGTGGTACACGATCGGGATGAGAACCAACGCAGAGCTGTATCAGGGATCCATCTTCATGATGATCCTCTCTTCCTGGGCTCTGTTTGCTGGCTGGCTCCACCTGCAGCCGAAATTCCGTCCTTCCCTTGCCTGGTTCAAGAACGCTGAATCACGCCTGAACCACCACATTGCTGTGCTGTTCGGCTTCAGCTCCATCGCCTGGGCTGGCCATCTGATTCATGTGGCGATACCCGAGGCGCGTGGACAGCACATCGGCTGGGACAATTTCACAACGGTGTTACCCCACCCGGCAGGTCTTGCTCCTTTGTTCACCGGCAACTGGGGTGTTTATGGCCAGAACCCTGATTCACTGAATCAGATTTTCGGTACCTCTGAAGGTGCTGGAACTGCCATTCTGACTTTCTTGGGTGGCTTCCATCCTCAGACAGAGTCTCTCTGGCTGACAGACATCGCCCATCACCATCTGGCGATCGGTGTGATGATGGTTGTCGCAGGACATATGTACCGCACCAACTTCGGTATCGGTCATTCCCTGCGCGAGATTCTCGACAACCACACTCCTCCCTCAGGACGGATGGGTGCAGCCCACCAGGGTCTGTTCGACACGATCAATAACTCGCTGCATATTCAGCTTGGTCTGGCTCTCGCTTCCCTGGGAACGATTTGCAGCTTGGTGGCTCACCACATGTACGCGATGCCTGCATACGCGTTCATTTCCAAGAGTTATACAACCCAGACAGCGTTGTATGTCCACCACCAGTACATCGCCATCTTCCTGATGTGCGGTGCCTTTGCTCACGGTGCGATTTTCTTCGTTCGTGATTACGACCCCGAGGCAAACAAGGACAATGTCCTTGCTCGGATCCTTGAGCATAAGGAAGCCATTATCAGTCATCTGAGTTGGGTTTCACTGTTTATTGGATTCCATACTCTTGGTCTGTATGTTCACAACGATGTTGTTGTGGCTTTCGGAACTCCCGAGAAACAGATTCTTGTAGAGCCTGTCTTTGCACAGTTTGCACAGGCAGCTTCAGGCAAGATGATGTATGGCTTTGATGTTTTACTTTCAAATGCCAATAGCTCAGCAACCCTGGCTAGTGCCAACATCCCTGGTAATCACTATTGGATGGATGCCATCAATGGTGACACTGATGTCTTTATGGCCATCGGCCCAGGAGACTTCATGGTCCACCATGCCATTGCTCTCGGACTTCACACCACGACATTGATCCTGGTGAAGGGTGCACTTGATGCACGGGGTTCCAAGTTGATGCCCGATAAAAAGGATTTCGGTTATTCATTCCCTTGTGACGGCCCAGGCCGTGGCGGAACCTGTGACATTTCAGCCTGGGATGCCTTCTACTTGGCTGTTTTCTGGGCCTTGAATACCATTGCTTGGACTCAGTATTATTGGCACTGGAAACACCTCGCCATCTGGCAGGGCAATGTTGCTCAGTTCAATGAGAACAGCACCTATCTGATGGGATGGTTCAGGGATTATCTGTGGGCTAACAGTGCACAGATAATCAATGGTTACAACCCCTTTGGCAGCAATAACCTTGCTGTCTGGGCCTGGATGTTCCTCCTTGGACATCTGATCTGGGCGACAGGCTTCATGTTCCTGATCTCCTGGAGGGGATACTGGCAAGAATTGATCGAAACTCTTGTCTGGGCCCATCAGCGCAGTCCGATTGCCAATTTGGTCGGATGGCGTGACAAGCCGGTTGCTCTCTCTATCGTTCAGGCGAGGGTTGTTGGATTAACTCACTTCACAGTTGGTTTCTTCATAACTTATGCGGCCTTTGTGATAGCTTCAACCTCAGGCAAATTCGGATAAAATAACCAGCGGTCAGGTTTTCCTGAGAAGTCTGGGATTGGGATTAAACCCCTTCAGTGTTCGCTGAGGGGGTTTTTTATATTTTGAATTTTGGTAGATTCTTGCTTGTATCTTCCTGGCTTCGACGCTGAGAGTGACGGTGAAGATTCCTCTCTTTTATCGTATCAACGCTCGTGCTATGGCATGACATAGAAGTGATTCCTAAGGCTTGAGAAGCCTGTTGATGCCATTGCTGCGCACACTCTGCCTGTCACGAACCCTGCCACAGGAAGCCGCTTAAGAGCACACGCGGCAATCGAAGCCAAAGAAGTGCTGGATCGGATTGAGGCTGCACACAGGGCATTCCTTGAATGGCGTGATCAATCCTTTGCGGATCGTTCCCAGGCTCTTTTAAAGGCAGCCAAGAACTTACTTGCGGGCAAAGATCGCTATGCGGCGCGGATTACCGCTGAGATGGGTAAGCCGATCATGCAATCGCAAGCAGAAATTGAGAAATGCGCTTGGGTCTGTCGCTATTACGCAGAGAACGGGGAATCCTTGCTTGCTGCCGAGAGGATTCAGCTGGATGCTGCCCAGGCTCAGGTGATTGCACGTCCGCTTGGGGTGATTTATGCAATCATGCCCTGGAATTTTCCTTTCTGGCAGGCTTTCCGTGCGGCTGCACCAGCACTGATGGCTGGTAATGGAATGCTGCTGAAAGGTGCAGAGAATGTGCCTGGATGTAGCGCTGATATCAGTGAGATTATCTCTGCGGCTGGCGTGCCCAAGGGATTATTCAGTGATCTACCGATAGATATTTCCAAAAGCCCAGCTGTGATCGCCAACCCATTGGTCAGAGGGGTCACTCTGACTGGTAGTGAGTCTGCAGGCCGAGCCGTGGCAGCCGAAGCTGGCGCACATCTGAAAAAATGTCTGCTTGAACTTGGTGGCAATGATCCCTACCTCGTTCTCGCAGATGCCGACCTATCGATGGCAGCCCAGCGATGTGTGGCAAGCCGAATGCTCTGTGCTGGACAAGTCTGTATTGCTGCCAAACGTATCATCGTTGTTGACGCGATCTATGACCGTTTCAGGGACTTGCTGCTCAAGGAACTGGATCCTTATGTGATGTCTGATCCGACGATGCCTGAGTGTCGGCTTGGGCCTATCGCACGGCAGGATCTTCGCGATCGGGTTCATTCCCAGGTGCAGGCCAGTGTTGATGCTGGAGCTGCTTTAATCAGGGGCGGAATTGTTCCGGATTGTGATGGCTGGTGGTATCCAGCCACTGTGCTTGAAGATGTGAAACCTGGAATGGCTGCTTTTGATGAAGAAGTCTTCGGGCCAGTTGTTGCCTTGGTGAGGGCGACGAATACCCAGCATGCTCTTGATCTTGCTGTGGAGACTCGTTTTGGTCTTGGCGGTGCAATCTTCTCTGCCGATGTTGAGAATGCCGTGCAGCTTGCTGCTGAGAGAATCGATGCAGGCTGTATTGCCGTTAATGATTTTGTACGGAGTGATCCAAGAGTTCCTTTTGGGGGCACAAAGTCCAGTGGTTTTGGGCGGGAACTAGGTAGGCTTGGTATCCATGAATTTGTTAATTTTAAAAGCCTTGTCTTCCCCAGTGGCTTTTAGGCCGCCCTTTTTTCTTGCTCTGTCAATTTTTTACCAAGCATTGGTTGGTGCGCAAGTCAATCTGCCCCTCAAGCGTCTGCGGTGAGTCAGACTATGCAGGTATCGATACGGAAATGCATGGCTGACAGGCGCTGGATGCTCAACTGTATGCCTTTGTTGTTTCTAAGCCTATCCTGCTTGGCTGTAAGGCCTGCATTGGCTGACACCACAGTGATCGTCAGCCTGCGCCATCGCTATCTCACCTTGATGGAGAACGGTCGGCAGATCGCAAAGTACCCCGTCGCCATTGGTGCTCCAGAGTCACCAACACCCCCAGGTGATTACAGGATCAGGAAGAAAGTTGATGATCCCAGCTATTATTCCCATTCCCATCACAAACTCTTTGCCCCTGGTAAGTCGAATCCTGTCGGTGTTCGCTATATGGTTTTTCTTGACTCTGGCAGCAAGGAATATGCAATTCATGGCACGGCATGGCCTAATTGGGTGAAATTAAGAGCAGCAGTTAGCTTGGGTTGTATTCGAATGTTGAATCATGATGTTGTGAAGTTGTATCAGGATGTTGAGGTTGGCACGCCAGTCATTGTCACTGACAAATAACCCT
>DASCPR010000194.1:0-19044 GCA_036012625.1 Prochlorococcaceae cyanobacterium Fu_MAG_50 | reverse complement strand
CTGAACACAACCTTCAATGTGACTGAGGGAATTCTTTGGGGTGCAATCCTTAGACTTTCGGAAATGGAGGGTGATCCACCTACTGACCCGAAAGTATTCCTTGAGTGGATTCACTATGCCGACGCGGAGTCACAGGTGCGTCTGCAAGAGGCCTCGGCAGCTTGGAATGAGCAGTACATAAGGAAGTGGATCCAAGAGATCACCTCTGGCGACCCCAACACCAACGCCCGCAATCTTTTAGGCCTTCCGCTAGACAGCCAGCTCACCAAGAAGGCGATCACTACTGCCTGGAAGAATGCAGCCAAGCAACACCACCCAGATCAAGGTGGTGATACTGATATGATGACTCGACTCAATCAGGCAAAGGACTATCTCATGCTTAGCGTTGTTTGAGCTGCCAATAACCCAGAATACTTACACAATCCGACATAGGTACTCAACAACAAAACTACCTGAATAGCGAGGCTATCAATACACACGAAATTTACAGATTGGATTATTTTTTGATGACTGATTGGGTGATCAGTAATGCACGCTCGAGGAGAGCTGACTGACCTGAAGTGAGCCTCCTCTACATCTGCTCCCCAAGACTTCCCTCAGCCTGCTCGCGATACGTTTGTATCTAGAACTTTCGGCGGTTAGTTAATCTTTCCTGACTTGCCGGTTCGTTTAATCTTGCAGCTATTGCCAGTGGTATTCATTGCCTTTGAGCCCTTCTAGGTGACGTTCTCAACATTATTGGATAATGCATGGGTGACAGACGCGCTAACAGAATCTGTTCCTTATCTTCTCAGTCAAGTTCGGCTCGCCCCGGCAGTCGTAGAGGTCTTGAATCTCAGTCTTGAGGGCGGGCTCTTCACTCTCCTCAGGGGAGTTGGCAACATGGCTCGGCTTACCTTACCCTTGAGCGTGCCGGCAACCAACTCTGCAGAAGGCTTTGCCAGTTGGCAACGAGTTCAGCTCTGGATCTGCCTCATTCAAGGCGATTGTATCTTGGTCGATTCTTTCTTCCAAGCGTTTAATCTTTAGGGAATGGGGCGCCTGCGCTGGCTGATTGCAACCTGCAATGAACAGCGTTGTTGGTTTAGAAGTTGATCAATTTGGGCTCTGTCTGTGATTTCGTCAAGCCAGACCTAGAATCCAGTAACAAAGCTTGCGCGATCTCTTTTACTTTTTTAACTCACCACAGGATTAATAGACTTTCACTGATCGTAGACAGATCATCTCACCCAATCTGTCCTATCAAAATAGACGATCTTTCGTCGATCTGACAATCTGGTCTCTGCAAGCAAGATCTGCCACTCACTAAGGGAATGGCCGCCACGTCCAAGGACGCTGTTGGGCGCCACACTTATCAAGAATCCGCCGTGAGTTATTCAATGATTCATCAAAAGGTTCGTCTGAATTCCAAATACTTGAACTGATTGAGCGTTCACATTCCATATATGCAGTGTATTTAGAGTTAAAGATGAATGTCAGAATCAGACTAATCGTGACCAAGGCTGCCACGACAGCCGCAAGGATCTTAAAAAGCCACAAACAGCCCGATTTAATATTGACATCACCAGGGCGCCTCCTC
Source organism: Prochlorococcaceae cyanobacterium Fu_MAG_50 (assembly GCA_036012625.1). GTDB lineage: Bacteria > Cyanobacteriota > Cyanobacteriia > PCC-6307 > Cyanobiaceae > DASCPR01. The sequence goes on along the minus strand of DASCPR010000194.1, from coordinate 17,465 downwards.
CATCGCCGATAATCACTGACAACACTGCCGGCTGATTCGACAATGATGCCCATTCCTAAAAGGAACATGCCGAGTTTTAAAATGGGATCTAGCCTCCATCCCTGGGAAAAAATCCCCGCACAAAGTGGGAGCATGGTCATTCGGCCGAAGGAAACGACCAAATCATTAATTATTTTGAACAGCACTGCAGAGGGAAAATCTGCTCTCCTTTGAAGAACGAACAGGAGCTGGATAAATCCCATCAGTCCAGCAGGAATTGACCAAAGCAAAGGGTGAGACCAACAATGCTTGCCCAATTCAATGATGCATTCACCATAGGAGAGAATAAGATTGAGTCAAAGAATAGATCAACATCAACTGTCTACAACAGAAGTACACTCAAGATGGAATAAAACACTATAAATTCAAGAAATTATCGATCTCAACGCGTCTGGCTATGATCTTCGATGTTCGGTGTAGGTCAGGTGCCGTTCACGGCGTTCTCTTTGGGTGGGGGAGGTGTTATATCAGCCTTTGTATCCCTAACTCCATGCACCTAGGATGTTGCCCACCGATAGAAGCTAATAAGCCTTTAATCCTTCACCCTGCCTGCTGAGGGTGATGAGCCTGGAGTGATGGCCAGCTTCGTGGCTTGTACCTGCAGCATCCAGGTGGTGATGCTGAAATCCTCTTCAGGCTACTAATTTGGAGTGGCTATGTTGATAGCTCACTCCTCCGACACCTGGCCCGGGAGGGCCTACTCCGTATTCAGCGCCAAGTTATCTGCTTGCTGTTCGGCCAGATCCGACGCCTACTGCACTTCGATTTTCGTGCTCATTTTGCGATCTGACGCTGTTGGGACTCCTCGACCGTGAGCAACTTCGCCACCTGGGTTTCCAGCGCCTTTCCCCTGGCGGAATCCTTGTCGCGCAGATCCAGCAGTTGCAGCGCCGTGGAATCAAATCGCGACTGGCCTTTCTTTTCCTTCAGATCCTCTGCCTACAGCGTCAAGACCCGCTTCTGCTTTTAAACAGGCCAGTCATAAAGCTCCTCCGGCACATCCATGCCGGAGGAATGCTTGATCGTTTGCCCGCTAAGCGTTGGTGTTGCTGTGATCAGAGCTGGAGACGCCTCCGCCAGCATCACAGCGCCACTTTGCAGCTTGCTCAGGTCGAAATTCTAGAACTACGACCTGAAGCATTGATGCCGTACTCCCACTCTTTTTGAATGGATTTTCCAGCTGAATCTTTGATGCATTGATACCCGTAGCTTGACAAGCTCCCTTCAGAATCTGAAACTCGTTTGGTTCAAAACTTGCGGGCTGAAATTTCCCTAATGACCTCCTAGTCTTAGCTAATCATTAATATCCACCTTTCGCGTCAATAGCTCCCTTGGCTGGCTATGTGAACACAGTCCCTTGGGGTAAGGCCATAGCACTGCAGGTGATACTGATTGGGGTCAACTCAGGCGATGCTTGACCTGATCGAAGCTGCCGCCTTACCAAAAGAAAACCCCCCAAAGGCAGGGTTTCTCGGCTTCTTTTTGGGCGTGTTGCCTTGTTTCCACTCCGAAGAGAAGCCCTCCTCAATGCTCCATCCTGAGTGCCGACTGGCACAGTCCCACTTGTTTGAGCAGTTAGCTGATTGGCATAGACTTTGTGTGTTGAATGGCGAGGCCACTCCTCACACAAGGATTGGCATCAAACACCCCCCGAGCCTCTCGTCAAAAGAGGCTTTTTTGTGGTCATCGTGGTGTCACTTCCTATCGCTATCGACTTAACAGCTTTATGCTTAAGGCTTTGATGATCTCTTTTGGGGCTCTCTCCCCAGCATGGGTGAACCATGCCAATTCGGGCCAACCGCCAATTTCAAGTTGAAAGGTTGGAACTAGGCGATGCCCATCATTGGAGCCAGCCATTCCGCATGGACTGCAGAAAGCATTGTCATGTCAAATGCGTGGACAGCTGGATTTGTCTTGTCGGCAACCCAGAGCAGGCCAAAGGGTGCATTGATGGCGAGTTGCATCCGCCATCGCCAAGTGACGACTTTCCAGATCTTTTGAAGGGCTGGGGTCTTGTTCTGGTCTTGATTGCTCATGCCACTCCGAGGCTGGGCGATGACTATGGCAAATTTCTTTATGGGCTGCGACCCCTATCGAGGTAAGTCGGCCATCTTGATCAAGATTGCTGATTGAGTATTGGAGCCGATCCGGTATTGGTGCTGCCCTGTTCGTCCTCCATGCTACCTGGGGTTGAGGGCATGGATTCCACAGCTGATCCCCTTAAACAGCTAGCACTTAGATGGCTGATGGCCTAATGCATGAAGCAGGCCTATCCCTTTGCTGGGGGAACCCGGAGGTGCTGCTCTATCTAGAGAACGAGGGCGAATTGGTCGATCTCCCTAGGCTTCATTGCAGGGGGAATTGCAGGCTTTCACGTTGACGGCCCATAATTAAAATAAGACCCAAATTATCAGCGTCTTCGGAAAGCCACGGTGAGATTGTTGGCTGGCATTGGCCAGCGACCGGCAGGATCAAGACCATGTTGTTGAGCGAGCATATTTACGTCTTCTAATTGTCGCAATCCCCAACGTTGATCACGCTGCCGAAGGCTTGCATCAAAAGCCTCATTGCTCGGGCTAGTGGGAACAGCTTGCTCACGAAAAGGGCCATAGAGCACCAATAGAGAACCGGCGCACAATTGTTGACCAGCCTCTGCTAGTAGCCCTTCACTGGCCTCCCAGGGCGCAATGTGAATCATGTTGATGCAAAGCATCAATCCTGGTTTAATTTCAGGCCATGGATGGATCGTGGCGTCAATATCGAGGGGCATAGGCATTGCCTGCAATTGCAGGTGCCTGCCCCAGGCAGCCAGACTGGCGCGATGATTTGGATCTGGATCACTGCCCTGCCAACGCAGTCTTGGGTGGCTGGAACAAAAACGTTGCTGCAGGTAGCAAAGGTGTTCGCCGCTCCCACTAGCGATCTCAAGCACGAGGCCGCTGTTTGGAAGCAACGGTTGAAGCACCCAGGCAATGGCTTCACGGTTGCGTTTGGTGGCGTTGAACCAGAGCCTAGCGTCAGCTTGCTGTGGATCCATTCTTCCCTTGCATTGCTGTTGCGTCACCTTAGAAAAGGGCCTTGATTGTCACCTTGCACTTTGACAGTTTGACTGATTTTAAATAACAGTTGAAGACAACGCTTGCAGGGTTAAGGCTGTTCTGTCTACTGCTCAGCTAACTAATCAATTAGCCACCCCTTGAACATCCAGCTCATCCATTCTCTAAGTGGACCTAAGTGGACCAGTTTTTGGTCCATTCTGTTCAACGATCCCGCAGCCGTGTCCCTGGCTCCTTTTTCGACCTAGCAGAGCTTCTGCGCCCAGACAGGGGAGCTGTGGGAGCTGACCGGCTCCTACGGCAATGGTTCTTGTTAGCACAACGATGGGTTCACTTGCCATCTCAAGCTGGATCAACGGGCAGAAGCGCCGATCTGCTGATGCTTCAAACCCCTTTGCTGAAAAGGGTTTTGATTAACGCTCCCTGCAGGATTCGAACCTGCGGCCCACTGCTTAGAAGGCAGTTGCTCTATCCGGCTGAGCTAAGGGAGCTCAATTGGCATTCTTGCAGTCCAAGCTCACAATTCCATCTATGGTTGATAGCTGCGCAGTTGCAACCCATGGCGGCCAGTCGGCTCAACGACAGCCAGAAGCAGGACCTTGTGGAGCGATATCGCTCGGGGGAGGTCACCTCGAGCCTGGCGCAGGCATTCAATTGCAGTCCAAACACGGTCAGCCGCATTGCCAAGGCGATGCTGAGCGAAGACGAATACCGGCAGCTCAAGGCAGTGCGTGCCAGGGGTGGAGGCAGCAGCAGCGTGGCTGAGTCGGATCTCAGCTCTGTTGTCGCTGATGCCCCTAAGGATGCAGAAGCGGAGAGTGCGATCTCTGAGGCGGCGGCTGATCTGGGTGATGAGGGGGCTGGTCCTCTTGCTCTCGATGATGCCGATGACTTTGGCGATGATTGCGAGGATGAGCTCAGTGAGGGGGATGCTGGTGCGGACGATTCAGAGGATTTGGACAGTGAGCCGGAGGGGGATGACACCGCCGAAACCTTCCATGTGGTCCCAACCCTGCAGACCGGTGAGGACCTTTTTGAGCGTCAGCAGTTGACCTGCAAACCCCTTGCTCCCGGAGTGCTTCCGGCCAGTGCCTATCTTCTCGTTGACAAGGTTGTGGAGCTTGATCCAAGGCCACTCAGTGATTATCCGGAGCTGGGCCCCCTGGCTGTTGAGGAGCAGCAACGCCAGTCTCTTTGTCTCTATGCCAACCCAAGGGCCGCCAAGCGTCAGTGTGGGCGGAGTCAGCGGGTGATCAAGGTTCCAGATACCGCAGTGTTTGAGTGCTCCGTTCCTTATCTTCTGGCCAGGGGGATCACCCGCTTGGTGATCGAGGGATCTCTGGTGGCTCTTGATCGTTGAGCCAAGCAACTGATCTGAACTGATCGCTGAGCCAAGCCGATGATCAGCGGCGTGATCCTGGCATCAACAGCGCTGCTGCACTGCCGCCACTGATCACCCCCAGCACCAGCGAGATGCCAACAAGAAAACCCGATGGCAGGGGAGCGGTTTCTGCCACGCCAAGACGCAGGTTTTCGCGATCATTGAGGTTCTGAGCTCCAAGGCAGAGCACCAGAAACAGCACCATGCTGCTGCAGAGGGTCATGGTCAGAACTCGGAGCTGCAGCAGCATGGGTCTGCCTGAATCAGATCCTCAGTTTGCCTCCTTGGAGTTGTTGTTGTTCTGCACCTGTTCGGATTGGTGTAACAGGGCATAGAGGCCACGGCGGGATCGCCCTGATTGCAGGGCAAGTTGGCGGGCGGCGTCACTGGCGCTGGCCCCCTCAGCCATCAGTGCCTTCAGTTCAGCGCGCCATTCTTCATCGCTTTTCGCTGGCTGCTCAGGCGCTGGCTGGCCTCCCAGCACCAGGGTGCATTCCCCCAGGGGCTTGCACTCCTGGAAATGTTCCAGGGCTGCATGAACGGTTGGTCCCACCTGTTGCTCATGGCATTTCGTGAGTTCACGGGCCACCTGCAGCGGGCGGTCCGCGCCGCATTGTTCCAGCAGCTCCCCGAGCAATTGGATCAGTCGGTGTGGTGCCTCATAGATCACCGTTGTGCGTGGCTCCCTGGCGATCGCGCTCAGCCGCTCGCGTCGATGGCGGCCTCTGGGGGGCAGGAATCCTTCAAAACAGAATTGACCGCTGGGCAGGCCGCTGCTCACCAGGGCCGTGGTGGCAGCACAGGGCCCGGGAATGCAGATCACCTCATGGCCTTCTGCCCTGGCCGCTGCCACCAGCTCTTCTCCGGGATCGCTGATGCCCGGTAGGCCTGCATCACTGATCACGGCCAGGCTCTGATCCTCAGAGAGCAGCTTGAGAAATTGCGGGATGCGGTTCTGGGTGTTGTGCTGATGAAAGCTGTAGCGATGCCCCTGAGCACCGATGCGGCTGAGAAGCTGGCCGCTGTGGCGGGTGTCTTCACAGGCAATCGCTGAAACGCTTGCCAGCAGTTCCCTGGCTCTTGGCGAAAGATCGCCAAGATGGCCGATGGGTGTGCCCACCACATAGAGCACTCCGGGTGCCGGTTCCGGTCTCTGCCCCACAATGGCCCCGCCTGTACTTCTCCATGATGCCGAGCTCCCCAAACTTTCCTGCAGGTGTGAGTCTGGAAAACCTGCTGGAGCATTTGCGGCAGCTCAGTTGGGGAGCTGCCGACATTCTGCGGGCCTACGCCCGCGGCGAGCAGCCGCCCCATGGATTTCCCCAGGCCCTCAGCGTTGATCTCGGCGGCGAGGGGCCCGTGTCTGCTGCGGATCTGGCGGTGAACCGCTGGTTGCTGGATGGTCTCGAAGCGGCCTTCCCCGATGCTGATTGGACCCTGCTCAGTGAGGAGACGGCGAAGGAGCAGCTGACGCCAGGAGAACCTTTAGCTGCCGAGTGGTTGTGGATTCTTGATCCACTCGATGGCACCAAGGACTTTCTGCAGGGCACCGGCGAATACGCCGTGCACCTTGCGCTGGTTCAGGGGCGGCGCCCGGTGCTGGGAGTTGTCTTGCTGCCGGAGGCGGAGGAGTTGTGGTTTGGAGTGGTAGGCGAAGCTGCCTGGTGCGAAGACCGTCAGGGGCAGCGCACGCCGGTGCGTTTCAGTCGCCGCGCTCAACTTGAGGAGCTGATTCTTGTGGCCAGCCGCAGCCACCGTGATGACCGCCTTGAGCAGTTGATTGAGCAGTTGAACCTCGCCGGCTCGAAAGCCGTTGGTAGCGTTGGCTGCAAGGTTGCCACCATTCTCCGAGGCGAGACCGATCTCTATGTCTCCCTGTCTGGTCGCAGTGCCCCGAAGGACTGGGACATGGCAGCTCCGGAAGCGGTGTTGATGGCAGCGGGTGGAGCCTTCACCCATGCGGATGGCTCCCCACTCACCTACAACACCGGTGATGTGCGCCAGGCGGGATGTCTGATTGCCAGCCATGGAAAAGCCCATGCCGCTTTGTGTGAACAGGCGGCAGGGGCTATGGGGAGGATTGATCCAGGTTTTGCAGTCTGAGGCTAAAGCTCAGACAAGTGGGGCCACAGGAGTTGGAGCAGGCTCTGGCTGGCCCATCTCGCCTCCCTGGGGCACTCCTCGCAGGGTGAGATTGATCCTGCCGCGGTTGTCGATTTCGCGAACGCGAACGGTCACCTCATCGCCTACCTTCACAACATCCTCAACCTTCTCGACCCGGGCCTCGGAGAGCTGGGAGATATGGATCATCCCCTCCTTGCCGGGAAGAATCTCCACAAAGGCACCGATCGGAATGATCCGGGTGATCGAGCCACTGAAGACCTCTCCCTCATTCACCTTGCGAGTGAGCCCTTCGATGATCTTTTGAGCTTCCTCTGCGGCGGCACCATCGTGGGAGGCGATGGTGACGATGCCGCTGTCCTCGATGTCGATCTTGGTGTTGGTGCGCTCTGTGATCCCCTTGATCGTGCGACCACCGGGGCCAATCACCGTTCCGATCAGTTCAGGATCGATCCGGAAGCTCAGCAGGCGCGGGGCATGGGGTGAGAGATTGTCGCGGGGGGTGTCGATCGCTTCCAGCATCTTTTCAAGGATGTGGAGACGGGCTGGACGGGCCTGATTGACGGCCGTGGAGATGGTCTCCATCGACAGACCGGTGATCTTCATGTCCATCTGCAGGGCGGTAATGCCCTTTTCGGTGCCTGCGACCTTGAAATCCATGTCGCCGAGGAAGTCTTCAATGCCCTGGATATCCGTGAGGATGCGCATCTCCTTGCCCTCGCGGATCAGGCCCATGGCTGCACCGCTGACCGGCGCCTTGAGGGGAACACCCGCATCCATCAGTGCCAGGGTGCTGCCGCAGACCGAACCCATGGAGGTGGAGCCATTGGAACTGAGCACCTCGCTCACCACTCTGATCACATAGGGGAAGGTGTCCTTCTCAGGCAGCACTGGGATGATTGCCCGCTCAGCGAGGGCTCCATGGCCCACCTCCCGTCGACCGGGGGAGCGCATCGGCTTGGTCTCGCCTACGGAGTAGGGAGGGAAGTTGTAGTGATGCAGATAGGTCTTCTCCGTATTCGGATTGAGATCATCCATCTCCTGGGCATCACTGGGGGTGCCGAGGGTGGCGGTGGAGAGCACCTGGGTGAGGCCCCGCTGGAACAACCCGGAACCATGCACCCGTTTCGGCAGCACTCCTGCATCAGCATGGATCTGACGGACCTCGTCGAGGCCGCGGCCATCCACACGCTTGCCCTGCTTGAGGATCTGCTCACGCATCAGCTTCTTGGTCAGGGCCTTGAAGCTGTTGCCGAGCAGCTTGCCGCTTGAGCTCACCGCCTTGCGGACGGCATCCTCATCCTTGAGGCCGCTGATCGCTTCGCTGGCTTTGGCCTTGATGGCATCGAGCTTCTCGTCACGCTCTGCCTTGGTCTGTTCGAATTGCTTGAGAACTTCGCCGATCGCCTTGGTGTAGTTCTTCTCGAGGTAGGCGGGAACCGTTTTGTCTTCGGTTGGCGGATCCTGGGTCACAGGCTTGATGCCGAGGTCCTTCAGCAGGCTCTGCTGGGCTTTGATCAGCTCAGAGACAGCTTCGTAGCCGAAATCAATCGCCTCGATCACATCCTGCTCGGGCAGCTGATTGGCACCCGCTTCCACCATCACCACGCCGTCCGGGGTGCCGGCAACGATCAGGTCGAGGTCGCCGCGTTCAATCTCCCTGTAGCTGGGATTGAGAACGAAATCGTCACCGAGCAGGCCGACCCGCACGGCCGCCATCGGTCCAGCGAAGGGGATTTCAGCCAGAAGCGTGGCCAGGGAGGCTCCGGTCACGGCCAGAACGTCAGCAGGCACCCTTTCATCGAGGGAGAGGCATGTCGCCACAACCTGCAGGTCGTCCCTCAGCCAAGCGGGGAACAGGGGGCGCATCGGCCGATCGATCAGGCGCGCAATCAGCGTGGCCCGCTCGGGGGGGCGGCCTTCACGGCGCATGAAGCTGCCGGGGATCCGGCCCGCGGCATAGAGCCTCTCCTCGTAATCGCAGATGAGGGGAAGGAAATCGATGCCTTCTCGGCCTGATGATCGCGTTGCGGTGACAAGAACTGCGGTATCACCGCACTCAACCATCACTGAACCACCAGCCTGAGGGGCGAATCGCCCTGTAGTCAGTCGAATCTCCCGGCCATCGAAGGAGATTGACTGTGTCTGACCTTGCACGTGTTCTTTATGTCTTTCTGATCTATCGCATTGTTGCACCTGACTGGACGTCATGGGCGGGATCACTGCATTTGCTCCCATCTGCTGAAATCAGGCACAAAAAAAGGAGGTGCTGACCACCTCCTTTATGGGTTTGTGCATGGATCGATTCAGACCCGAGAAACCTTGATCACCAGCTGGATTTCACAACACCGGGTAGCTCACCTTTATGGGCGCGCTCCCGCAGTTGGTTGCGGCAAAGGCCGAAATCGCGATAAACACCACGGGGCTTGCCGGTCGCCCAGCAACGGTTGCGGATGCGGTTTGGAGCGCTGTTGCGGGGAAGCGCCTGAATCTTGCGATGAATCTCCAGGCGTTTCATCGGATCGCTGGCCGAGTTGAAGGCCTCAAGCAGTGCTGTGCGTTTGGCCGTATAGCGTTCAACTATCTTCTTGCGCTTCACATCGCGGGCGATCATTGACTTCTTGGCCATGCGGCGAGTTCAACACAGGAGAATCAGAAACAGACTCTACCTGCACACCGGCAGAGTCACAAAGGATCGCGATCAGCGGCCGATGAGTTGTTGAATCACATTCAATTGCGATGTGTCCTTGACGATCAGCACCAGGCTCAGGCCCACCAGCAGCAGAAATCCTGATTGCATGAAGGCCATTTGAAACCGCTCCGGCACCGGTTTGCCCCTGATGCCTTCGAGAACCAGCATCAACATCTGGCCGCCATCGAGCAGTGGCAGTGGTAGGGCGTTGAGAACTCCAAGATTGATGGAGATCAGCGCTGTGAAAAGCACAAGCCCAGCACTGCCCTGACTGGTGAGTTGGGCACCCATCTCGACAATCTTCACCGGTCCGCTCATCTGTTGGGCGGTGGATCCGAAGTTGGTCACCAAGCCTGCATATCCCTTCACGGTGCGACTGAACAGATTGAAGAACTCACTGCTGGACCTGCCGAGGATTTCAGCGGGGTTTTCCGCTGATCTGGTTTTGCCAGTGACATTGGCCTGAAGCTGCGCACCAATTTGTCCCTGGCCTTGATGATCGGCTGGCCTGAGGGTGATCGAGCTGCGTTCACCTGCACGCATTCGCTCCAGTTGCAGAGACCTGTCAGGGGCGCTCTTGATCTGTTCGACCATGGCTTGAACGGCGACCTGGCCCTGGCCGAGCCCATGGCCATCAATGCCCAGGATCTGATCTCCTGGGGCGAGTCCGGCCTCGGCAGCGGCTTCTCCAGGTTGAATGGCCATGATCAGCACACCCGGATCGGGATCTTCAGGCAGTCCGGCAAAGGCGACCTGACCGACCAGCACCAGCCAGGCCAGCATCAGGTTGGCCAGCACCCCAGCCGAGATCACAAGAGCTCGCTGGGGAAGCGGGCGATTTTTCAGCAGATCAGGGTCGTCTTCAGGGATTTCACTGTCTTCATCATCATCTGGAAATGAGACGAATCCGCCCAGGGGCAGTGCTCTGATCGCATAGGTCACCCCCCGCCGCTGACGTTTGATCAGAGCAGGTCCGAAGCCGATTGAAAAACCATTCACGTGGATGCCCTGAGCCGTGGCTGCCAGAAAATGTCCGGCTTCGTGGATCACGATCAGCAGCCCCAGAACCGCCAGTGCAGCAAGAACGTTCATCAAGCTTCGATCAATCGTCACATTCTGGCGTGAGGCGATCAGCTCCGAAATAGGGCTGCAACGCCTTGGGTAGCAGGACGCTGCCGTCGCTCTGCTGTCCGGTCTCGAGCAGGGCTGCCATCGTGCGTCCCACTGCCAGGCCGCTGCCATTGAGGGTGTGAACAAGGCGGGTGGCCTTGCCATCCTTGGTCCGTATCGCTGAACGGCGGGCCTGAAAATCACCGCAGATGCTGCAACTGGAGATTTCCCGGAAGGTCCCGGCCCCGGGCAGCCACACCTCGAGATCAAAGGTGCGACTGGCGGAAAAGCCAAGATCGCCGGTGCAGAGGTCGAGAACGCGGTAGGGCAGTTCCAGGGTCTGCAGCACCGCTTCGGCATCAGCTGTGATCTGCTTGTGAGCCTCCTCTGAGGATTCAGGGTGGGCGAACCAGTAGAGCTCCACCTTGTTGAACTGATGCAGGCGAATCAGTCCACGGGTGTCGCGTCCGTAGCTTCCCGCTTCCCGGCGGAAGCAGGGGCTGTAGGCGGCATAGCGCAGAGGCAGCAGCTCGGCGGCAATGATCTCATCGCGATGCAGGGATGTCACCGGTACTTCCGCCGTTGGCGTCAGCCAGAGGTCGTCGTCCGCACAGCGGAAGCTCTCTTCGGCAAATTTCGGCAGCTGTCCTGATCCGGTGAGGCTGGCTGTGTTGACCAGCACTGGAGGCAACACTTCTGTGTAGCCCTTGCCGGTGTGCAGGTCGAGCATGAAGTTGATCAGCGCCCTCTCCAGACGGGCTCCCTGCCTGATCAGGGTGACGAAGCGGCTCTGGGCAATGCGGGTCGAGCGCTCGGTATCGAAGAGGCGCAATCGCGCCGCGATCTCCCAGTGTTGCTCAAGCCCCTGCTCTTCTCGGGGCGTCCCCCAGCGGCGCACTTCCTTGTTGTCGTTTTCATCCTCTCCGTCAGGGCAGTCACTGGCAGGAAGGTTTGGCAGAGAGAGGAGTTGCTCTCGAAGCCTGGCTGTGAGTGTTTTCTCCTCCTCCTCAAGGACGGAGACCTGCTGTTTGATCTTGTTGCCCTGCTGGCGCAGACCAGCCACCTCATCGCCTTTGGGATCGGCACCGCCCTGGATGCGTTTGCCCACGTCTTTGCCAATTCGATTGCCTTCGGCCTGAAGGTTGCTGCGCTGTTCTTCGATGTCTCTCTGCTGCTGTGCGATCAGTTGCAGACCGTTGAGATCAACGCGCATGCCTCTTCGCCCCAGCCCCTGGGCGATCATTTCCGGGTTGTCACGCACCAGACGCTGGTCGAGCACAGGGGTTCTGAAATCAGCGTCGGCAGCCTAGGCGGGTGCTTGCGAGGACCTGGCTCGGAATCAGCGACGGCAGGGCTGAAAAGTGTGCAATCAGCCTGATCTCAAGCATCCACTGGAATGCAGGGCTGCTCAGGCCTGTCCTGGCCTAGTCGGCGGGGAACTGGAGGCCAGCATTGCCGAAGCCGGTCGGGCCCGCCCACTGGACGCCCAGGTCTTGAGCGCATCCAGTTGCTCCTTGGCTGTTCGCGACAGAGGCACAAGCTGACTGGCGGCAAGGATCAGGTCGGTTTCGCTCAGTTCCCGGCGTTCGGCAAAGGCAAGATGCATGGCTTCAATCACGGTCTGTTCGAGTTCTGCACCGGAGAAGCCTTCGGTGCGATCCACCACAGCTGCTAGGGGCAGGCTCAATTGCATCCGTCGCCGGCGAATATGGAGTTCAAGGATGCTCTGACGCTCTTCACTGAAGGGAAGATCCAGCAGAAAAATTTCATCGAAGCGACCTTTGCGCAGCAATTCGCCGGGAAGCCTTTCAACGCCATTGGCTGTGGCCACCACAAACACGGCAGAGGTTTTCTCCGACATCCAGGTGAGCAGATTGGCCAGCACCCTTTGACTGGTGCCACCATCGCTGCGGGCATCGCCGCCAAAGCCCTTGTCGATCTCATCGATCCAGAGAACGCAGGGTGCCATCGCCTCAGCGCGCTGGATTGTTTCCCGGGTGCGGGCTTCGCTGGCTCCCACCAGGCCGGCGAACAGACGCCCCACATCCAGGCGCAGCAGCGGCATCGACCAGCTGTGGGCAATGGCCTTGGCGGTGAGTGATTTGCCTGTGCCCTGGGGGCCAACCAGCAGCACTCCGCGCGGCACCGGCAGCCCGAAGCGGCGCGCTTCATCAGAGAAGGCCTGATGGCGTTGATCCAGCCAGGCCTTGAGGGAGGCCAGGCCGCCGATGTCGGCAGGGGTGGCTTCGGCGTTGCAGTATTCGAGCACTTCGCTGCGGGCCACGGCCTGGCGCTTTTCTTCGAGCACCTCCGCCAGATCGGCAAGGCCCAGCCTGCCTCGTTGGGCCAGAGCACGGGCCGCGACCTGACGGACCCGTGATTCACTCAGGCCACTGCAGGCGTGGGTCAGTTCCTCCAGCTCATCGGACTCCATACGCTGACCACTGGCCTGGGCGATATTGCTGAGCAACGTTCTCAGTTCCTGCTCCTGGGGGAGCGGCAGATCGAGGATGGTCAGGGCCTCATCCAGATCAGCAGGGGGGGTCCAGGGGCCGGAGCAGAGCACCAGGGTATGTGGGGTCTGGCGGAGATGGCCCACAAGGTTGCGCAGCATCCTGGCGATGCCGGGATCTTCACAGAAACGGTGAAAATCCTTGAGCAGCAGCAGGGTCGGGTTACTGGAATCCAGTTGTTGAAGCCATTGCAGAACAGCCATGGGCTGCCTGGCCCCAAGCCCTTCGCAGTTGAGAACACCCTGGAGTCCGTCGATGAAATCCCAGCGGCTGAGGCGACGCGGTGCCAGCCGCTTTGCGGCTTGTTCGAGCAGCACTTCCAGCCGATCCTCTTCGCTGCTGCGAATCCAGAGCAGTGGAGTTCGCGCGCGGATCAGCAGATCCAGATGGTCATCCCAGCTCATCATGGCGATTGGAGCTTGCGCAGGGTCTCCCAGCGGGGATCAATGGCGACCTGTTCAGAACCGATGGCAGCGGCCTGCTTGGCTGGGTTGAGGGAGTTCAGAGCGCAGGGGGGGCCTGGGCAGCCATCGCCGCAGTGATTCACCACAGGTAGCTGCAGGCTCAGCTGTTCGAACGCCCATCGCTGGGGATCAAAGCTGCCAAACGGGTCAAGACGCTCCAGCAATCCATCTTGGTCATTTCCCTCGAGCACTGTTGCGCCAGTTTGATCGCAATCTTCCTGGCCAAGCCAGATCAGCTCTCTGGTTTCGCAGGCAAGCTGGTGGTTGAACTGACCCAGGCAGCGGTCACAGCAGAGGCTGATGATGGTGCTGAGGGATCCATTCACCTCAAGCACGCTGCCGAGGTGCTCGACCCTGACCGATCCCCTCACCGGCGTCAGGGATGGCAGCTCATCGAGGTGTCCTTCAACATCCCAGACTCGCGGCGATGCAAGGGCTCTTAACTCCTGCAGTAAAACCGCTTTGAGCCCTGGAATCATTTACCGCCCTTGGGTTCGAAGGGAAGACGGGATGTCTTGCCCCCTGACGCTGAGACGGTGGCCTCTTTGCTCTCTTTGGTGCGTTGCTCTTCGAGAATGCTCTGAAGATTGTCAGGAAGAGCTTCTCTGCTGAGCAGGAAGGTCTGAAAGGCCTGGAACATATTGGCGATCACCATGTAAAGCAGAACGCCAGCCGGGAGGGGGAAGAACAGAAACATCCCTGTGATCATCACCGGCGTGATCTTGTTGGCCGTTGATTGCTGCTGATTGGCTGGCATGCCCATGCCGGAGAGCAGCTGAGAGACGAACAGGGTCAGTCCGAAGCCTCCGACAAGGATGGCGATATCCCAGTTGACCGTGCCGTTGGTATAGAAGCCCACCTGACCGAGGGCTTTGATGAACAGGAAGCCACTGCGTGCTGCCAGCCCTGGGATCTTGCCTTCAACCGTCGCATCTCCCGTTGTGAGGGCTTTGACCTTGCCTTGATCGGAAACGGTCACCACGCCTTCGCCCTTGCTGACGGTCCAGCTCGGTGCAAACTTGTCTCCGTCATCGAGGCGGTTCAGCACGCTGCTGAAGCTTTCTCCCGATTTTGTATGCAGGGAGATCTGCGCATTTTCACCGGTTCCAAGCTTGTTGCCTCCAGGCAGGCTGGCGATCACGGGAACGTGGTCGGTTTCACTGATGAAGATCGAATGGCTGGCACTGTTGAACGGTTTCGGTTCAACAGCCGCGATCTGATCAGCAGGCAACACCTTGATGTTCACCATGTAGGGAACATCGGCAAAGGGTGAGCCTCTGAGGGTGGCGAACAGGGCAAACAGGATGGGCATCTGCACCAGAAGGGGCAGACAACCCGCCAGGGGGCTGCCGAACTCCTTCATCAGCTTGCCCATCTCCTCCTGTTGCTTCTGAGGATCCTTGGCAAAACGGGATTTGATTTCAGCCTGTCGCTTCTGCATCACCGGCTGGGCGATCCGCATCCGTCTGGCGTTGCGGATGGAGCCTGCACTCAGTGGGAACAGTGCCAGGCGGATCACCACCGTGAGAGCCACGATGGCCAGGCCATAGCTGGGTACCAATCCATAGAAGAAGTCCAGGATCGGGAGCAGCAGATTGTCGGAGATGTACCCGATCACGATCGCGCCCTGAGGTTGAAGAAAGGATGATGCCAGTGTGCATCAGCAGCCGTGCCGATGCGTGAGGGGATGCTGTGTTTTAGGCGGCGAAACCCTTCACATCAGCAGCTGAGCCGCTGGAACGACGCTTGGTCATGTGTTCCAGGATGAAAGCTTCCGTTTCCCGGAAGCGGGGGACGGAGCGCATCTCAAGTTTGGCGCCATCCTCGAGAACCAGCACCATGTCCCCCCAGCCACCAAGGCCTCGGGGGATCGAGCGCACATCACAGATCTGGCTGTAGACAACCTGGGTTCGATCCCGACCCCGCCAACCTCCGGTGACAGAAACACGCCGGCTGGTGATCCGGAAGCGAAGCCAGAGGGATCTGACGATCGCCCCGATAGTGAAAGGCAGGCAGATGATCGTGACGCCGATCAGCAGATTGAAAATCAGATCACCCCGGGCTGGGCCGCCTTCATAAAAGACTTCTTCACTGGGCGTTGTTTTGAGCATGGTCATCACAGCAAGCCTGCATCCATGAGCAATCTGTCGCATTCTTCCAGCAGTGTTGCCGGTTCTGCTGCCGCACTTCCCGGTCTGAGGCTCAGCAGGGCCCATCGGCCCGCATGGGCGTTGACATCTTCGAGTTTCAGCCGCAGATGGTTGTGAAGCAAACGCCTTAGGCGATTGCGCACCACGGCCCGCTTACTCACTTTGCTGCTGATCACAACCGCACAACGACAGCAACTGGGCTGTTGATCCCGTTGTGGCGACTTCATCAGTCTCTGCAGAGATGAGACCACTCTGAGAACCATCCACTTCCCCTGAAAGCCTTTCCCGGAGCGGTGGAGACGGTCGAAGCAGCGGTGGCCCCTGATCCTCATCGTTGCTGGCAGCACCATGACTGAATTGCCGGGCTGTGGAGATGATCGGATGCCGGTTGCGGGCGCTGCCCCTAAACGGCCAGTCTTGAACGTCCACGTCTGCGGCGGGTACGGATCACCCTGCGGCCCGTATAGGTGCGCATGCGCACGCGGAAACCAGAGACCCGTTTGCGCTTGCGACTTGTGCCTCCAAGAGTGCGTTTTGTCATTGAAACGTCTTGCCGTCAGGGCTTCTGGGAATCAGTGAGCTTATCAGCTCACTCGATCTCAATCAGCCAGCTGCCGAGGTAGCCGGCCACAGGAATATCTCCGGGAGCCTGGGCCAAGGCATTGAACTGGAACATTCCAGTGTTGCTCGGATTGAAAATCTTCATCTCAACGGCGTAGGTGCCATCCACGGGGATGGGCGTGTCCGGGAACACATCAATGGAGGTTTGCGCTTCGTTCACCTCGATCACCGCAGGGATCTTTTCAAGGCATTTGGTTCGAGACAGCATTCCCCCGAGTTGCATTCGACAGAGGCTTACCCTTGTCGCCTTGATGTTGGCCTTGAAGTAATCAGGAACGGTGATGTTCAGTTTGAGGATGGCAGATTTGCGATCCTTTGGGCGCAGAACGAAGTAGTAGCGCGACCTCTCATTTTTTCTTGTTGAACTCTGGGTGAAATAAAGTTTTCTGTAGTCCTTGGAGTTTTCCCAGCGGAACTCCATCAGGGATGGTGTTGCGTTTGCCTCAACCCTTTGCGGCTGAATGGCCGTGAGTAAAAGGCCTGAAGCGAGCATGCCTGCCGCCAGTCCAGTTGCTGCCAAAGGGCCTGGCCGGCTTATGGGGCGGAAGTGATTCATCGGGTTCAGTCGTCTGAGTGACAACACAGGCAGGTCATCTCCATGAATTCTCCCGATGCTGACTGCTTGAGAGGGGCACTCTGGGCCGGAGAGGCAGCTGTCAGTTGTGACCGGATCTGTCTGGGCGAAGACCTTTGGCCTCGCCGAGGTAGGGGTGATGGGCTGTTTGGTCAGTGGGCAGCCAGGCGTGCGCCATCAGTCGGATGCAGCGATTGAGATCTCCATTCACCGCCATCTGCTGGCAGTCGAGAAGCGCGATCCCATCCCAGCCTGGCTGTCGTCGCGCAATGGCTGCAGGAAAACAGGCATCAAGATCGGCTGTGACCGAAAAGGTGATCGAGACGATCCGTTCCGGGATCAGCTGATTGCGATCAACCAGGGCCATGACCAGTTCACTGACGGCGAGCTCAATGGCTTCAATGCTGTTGGCATGGCAGGTGGTTGCCCCTCTCAAAGCCCGCAGCTGAAGGTTTTCGCTCGCCATGGCAGCGTTCATGGGCGGAACAACCAGAGGACCTGACCGGCAGTGGAGAGTTCGAGATTCAAATGCTCAAACAGCTCTGAGATCAGCCTGGATCCTGGCAGCAGATTCGAGATTTTCTTCTTTGGACGCCCAAGGGTCAGTGGGCGACTGTTTTCCTCATCGAGGCCGGCGAGGCGTGCTGCAAGTCGCCGGGCATGCTCTTCATCCCCGAGTTCATCCACCAGACCCAGCTCTTTGGCCTGGGCACCGCTGAACACTCTGCCATCAGCAAAACCGCG
>DASCPR010000193.1:0-2358 GCA_036012625.1 Prochlorococcaceae cyanobacterium Fu_MAG_50 | reverse complement strand
GCTGTCTGCCCGAAGGAGATCTCAGCCGACTGGATCAGCTGGATGCATCGCGAAGGCTCGTGAGCACTTGGCAGTCGAGGAAGGCTGCTGAGTTATGGGACCTGGGAGTCATGGTTCCTGCCTTTGTCCTTGCTCAAGGGTCAGGTGTGGCTGGATCCGCCAATGGCAGAGCTTTGAACAAGGATTCCAGGCAGGCAGATCTGTTGCCTTGATGCCGTGGTGATCTCTAAGCTTCAAAGGACGGAAATCACGTGAATGAAAACCATTCAATCGCTGTTGCTTGCAGCGGCATCAACATTGCCTCTCAGCGCAATCCTTCTGCAGGCAGCACCTCTGCAGGCAAAACCTAAGCTTCAGGTTTTTGACAATAGAATCACCCTGGCGGAGGTTGAGCAGGCTCAGAAGGGTTGGTGTAAGGCATTGATTGGGATTAGCAATGCCTATCAAAAAGGTGGTTATGCGGCGGCCAAGGCCAAGGCTGGTCAAGTCATTGATGCGGCCTATGGCTATGGCCAGGGACCCGTGGCCTTTAAACCAACCTATGCAGTGGGTGCGAATACATTCCGCACGGATCGCGCTGGTGCTGTGGCTTATTTCGTTGGTCCTGATTCAACAGTCGCTGCTTTTGGTAAAGACCAAGGATTCGCAACCTATCGGCATTGGGTCAGTTGCAAGATAGACGATTCTGTTGTGCAGTTGTTTGGCAGCACAGCCAATACAATGGGTTTCCTGAATGTAAAAGACGCCAATGGGGGCACTGGCAGAGTTGAGAAAACTTTCACATTCTGGAAGCCTAAAGATGGCAGCAATATTCGGATCGTGCTGCATCATTCTTCCGCTCCATTTGATGCCCGCTGAACACGTGTCATCAGTTGCTGAAGCACATTATTCACTCGCAAATTATCAGAGGCAAGATCTTGCTCTGGTTTGCGAGTGACTCATCTTGACGCGCTTCAGTTCAGCACATAGTGGTGGTCGATGCAGCTCAATGGCATAGAACTTCAGCCTTGCCGGCTCAGGGCATTTGCTTGTTCAATAGGGTCAAGGGTCCGATGCAATGGGGATGTGTCGGTCATTTGGCGGCTTGGTTTGCCTTGCAGAGAGCTCCCTGCATCCCACTGCTCACCTCTGATTGAAGGGAATGCATCCTCAGATGCATCA
Organism: Prochlorococcaceae cyanobacterium Fu_MAG_50; assembly: GCA_036012625.1. Taxonomy (GTDB): domain Bacteria; phylum Cyanobacteriota; class Cyanobacteriia; order PCC-6307; family Cyanobiaceae; genus DASCPR01. The sequence continues at coordinate 1,197 of DASCPR010000193.1, read as the reverse complement.
GCAGGGACGGTTGCAAGGGTTGGACCCTCTACTGGCTTCAAGGGTTGTTGATGTGAGAGAATGCATTGAATGTAACTTAAATCTGCATATGAAAATCGGTAAGCAACGCAAGAAGCTTCTGCGTGCTCAAGAGGCTGCGCAGGAATGCACCACAAGGGAGCAAGCACTGAAGATCCTTAGGAAAGCTGAGAAAGCAACATTGAAGCTTGAATCTGCAGGTGAATCAGTTAGGGATTAGTGGAGCTTCGGCGAGTCTTAAATACTGATCGATCAATCCCCGTCTTGGCCTTGCCCTTTGAATTAAAGGAATTCCAGATCAATAGATTTGAATTTGCAAAGTATTCACCTGTTAATGCTGCTAGATAGAAAGGCACGATCTTTTGCCTGGTATCAGCGTCTCAAGTGTTTGAGTCGTTAAATTTTACAGGCCTGCTTTGAGCTAATTAACTTCATGCAGATTTTTTTGGTAACCTTTCTCGCAAAGTTATTGCTTATAGAGTCAACTATCAATGCAGCAGATGTACGCCTACATGATCCAAAGCCATTAAGATGGATGGGCATAGCAAGAAGCTGGCCTCGTAGTTTAGAAAGGCACAATGTTCGAGAATATGATTGACCATGGACTTGCAATATTTATGCAATGACCAACGGATCGAGCGGAGGCTTTGGGGTGGCCACTCAACCCCTTAACCCAATCACTTCTTGGCACTCATCAAACAATTCCCCTCCGCAAGCGTTGGCGATGATTGAAGTGATGCCACCAGGCTTGCGATGGTTTTTTGGCCAGGGATGAGCCATGGGCGACGTCAACAAGCAGTCCAAGCAATCCAGCCTCACACTCTTGCTCGGCCTCAGCCGTTATCTGAGTGGTCGTCGCCGTTGGCAGCTGGCGGGTCTGGTGCTGGTGATGCTGGCCAGTGGCACCGCCGAGCTGGTCACTCTGGGCGCTGTGCTGCCCTTCCTGGCGGTTCTGAGTGAACCCGAGCATCTCTGGCAGCAGCCGCTGATCCAGGTGTTAGCGGCCTGGGCGGGCTTCACCAGACCAAGTCAGCTGCTGTTGCCGGCAATGGCCGTCTTTGCCGGTGCGGCCGTGATCACGGCATTGATTCGGCTGACAAACCTTTGGCTGATCTGGCGCCTTTCAGCTGTGATCGGATCAGACCTCAGTTGTGAGGCCTATCAACGCACTCTTTACCA
>DASCPR010000192.1:0-2689 GCA_036012625.1 Prochlorococcaceae cyanobacterium Fu_MAG_50 | reverse complement strand
TGGGATGATAAGGGATTGGCTGCTTGGGCAAAGGCTCTTGAATATATTCAGAGTGTCTGTGACCTAGAGTTTGTGAATCGTGGCAAAAATAATTCAAATAAAGTCGAATTATGGCTTTATTCTTCGCGCGGCAACTCTGGCGAGCTTGGGTTCGCTTTTACACCTGGAAGTGATGCTGATGAAGGATTGATTGCTGTTAGTTCGAGTGCTTATAAGAGCCGGAATGGAGAGTACACCTCCTCGATCGCGCCGGGAAGTTATCACTGGATCACCTATATCCATGAACTAGGCCATGCTGTTGGCCTCAAGCATCCCCATCAACGTGGAATGAGAGGTCAAAATCGTTTCCCTGGGCTCAGGCAGAACAGTAAAGAGTTCAGTGATTCGGGTGATTTTGGTCAGAATGCTCAACCATATACAATGATGACCTATGTAGATAAGAAGGCAAAAAATGGTCTTGTTGCTTCCACTGAATGTGATTACGGATTCTTGAAGACACCTGGTGCACTTGATATTGCAACGCTTCAGTTTCTGTATGGAATCAACCTCAATACGGCGACAGATGATGATGTGTATATGTTGCCAACCGCCAACCAGGAGGGGACTGGATGGGTCTCCATCTGGGACGCCGGCGGATGGGATCGACTTGATGGATCACAGTCTAATGATCGAACAACTCTTGACCTCCGCAATGCAACGTTGGACCTTGGGCCTCATGCTGGAGGTTATGTCAGCCAGGTTGAAGGGGTTTATGGAGGTTTTACGATTGCCCATGACTGGGATGGAGAGACTCTAGGAAATGCAGCAGGTTTATGTGTAATTGAAGAAGCTGAGGGTGGGTCTGCTGCTGATGTTTTGATTGGAAATCATGTGGCGAATCGCTTGATCGGTGGCCCTGGAGCTGATCGTTTGACCGGTGGCCTTGGCGGAGATGAATTTGTGATTGATATGATCGGTCTTTATGGGCGTAAACATGCTGACAGGATCACTGATTTCAACCCTGATCAAGGAGATAAGCTGCATCTAAGGTCTCCAAAGTCTGGACTCTCAGATGGCGTGCAACTCTCTAAAGCAGCATCCAAAGAAGCTCGTAGGACACTGATTCTTGGCGATAGTGAATTGATTTATAATCAGAGCAATGGATTTTTATATTTTAATCAAAATGCTGAAAAGGCTGGCTATGGTGATGGCGGCTTGTTTGCTATTTTGAAAGGCGTCCCGGATCTAAGTGTTAGCGATATCCTTTTGGGTGATGGGTGATGGGTGATGGGTGATGGGTGATGGGTGATGGGTCGCTTTGCTTATGGCTTTTGCTTTTGTGTATCGCTGTTGAATAGTTGTTGCTTTTTGGTTGATTCCTGTCTGGCGCAATTCTTTAATTCGAGGCTAAAGCTCATCCTTAATCAGCTTGATTGCTTCTGCATAACTCAACTTTGTTGCTCTGCAATCACGATTCAGCTTTGCTTGAAGCATCGATGCTGCTTTGGCAACCTGGGGGTTGCTTAGTACTTCGGGGCTGATCCCTACTTCCAGCAATGCTTGCGGAAGTGCATCTTTTGCCATCTTTTCACTGATGCGATTGTGCTCGACCTGGCAGTTGCTGAAGGCAACTGTGGCTGTGACATAAGCCCGGATGCTTGTGGCAAGGCGCTTGCGTGCCAATTTGACCTTCAAGTCGATATCTTCGGCCTTGCTCGGGCTTGCGATCAGCAGCATCAGGGTCAAGGCGATGGCAGCGCTCGTTCGTTGCATAGGGTGCCTCAGTCTCCAGGAGGGTGGTGCTCCCCCATCTTCTCGCCACTCAACTGATCGCCACTCAAAAGATCGCCATCGATCTGAGCGGAACGAATCTGAGCGGAGCTGATCTCAGCCTTCCGCAACGCTTTCGGTCAACCGCGGAGTGGCGTCCTAAAAAGATTGTCGTAATCCGCCTTCCCATTGGTGAGCTCTGCTGGTGTGTTCTCCGGTCTCACCCTGGTAGGCGTAGGGCCCGGTGATCGGTCATTGCTGACGCTCGCCGCCGTGGCAGCTATTGAGGCGGCCAGCGTTGTGGCCTATCCGGTCGCCCGTCTGGATTCGGTGGGGATGGCGGCTGAGATCGCGGCCCCCTGGATAGGTGCTCAACAGCGGCGTTTGCCCTTGCTGTTCCCGATGGTCAGTGCCGCTGAGCCTCGGATCGCGGCCTGGCATGCCGCTGCTGAAGCGCTGGCCGCAGAGGTTGATCTCGGTCAGATGGTGGTGATGCTCTGTGAGGGGGATGTGTCTCTGTTCGCGAGTAGCAGTTATGTGTTGATGGCCCTGCGTCAGCGCCGTCCTTAACTTGCGGTGCGCTTGATCCCAGGAGTGCCGGCTGTCTGCGCTGCAGCCGCCGCGGCTGCCTGGCCCCTGTCTCTGCAGCGGCAAGGGCTGCTGATCCGTCCAACCCCTGACAAGCAAGCCGATCTTTTAGCCCTGCTTGCAGAGGCTGAACAGAACGACATCGTGCTGGCCTTGCTCAAGATCGGTCAGCGATGGAGCTGGCTGAGGCCCCTTCTTGAAGCCAGGGGGCTGCTCGAAGAGGCCCTGTTCGCGCAACGGGTCGGTTGGCCTGATCAGCTGGTCTGTCCGGCCAAAGAGGTTGCTGCCGGGATGAAACCTTATTTCTCCATGCTTCTGTTGCGTCAATCCTGGCCAGAGGTGATGCCCTGAA
>DASCPR010000191.1:0-1730 GCA_036012625.1 Prochlorococcaceae cyanobacterium Fu_MAG_50 | reverse complement strand
GGCCAGGTTCTCAGTGTTCAGGGTCAGCCGATCAATGCTGTTTATCACGCCAGTAATGGCGGGGTGATGGCTGCAGGTGAGGAAGCCTGGGCGATGGCACCGGTGAGCTATCTCCAGGCGGGGATCGATGGATCAGCGGCCTGGCGAGATCGTTTCGTGCTGCCTTTGCACACCAACGCTGCCGTTGGCTTGCTTCTCAATGCACGGGATGGGGCCCATGGAAGTGGTCATCCACGCTTTCGTTGGACCCGCACCATCACAACCAATCAATTGGCGCAGCAGGTTCAGTCCTTGGCGCCAAACCTCAGCCAGCCCCTGCAATTGAAGGTGTTGGAGCGCGGTGTGAGTGGTCGGGTGCTGGCGCTGGAAATTGCCGGCAGTGAGCCTCAGCAACCAGGGGTGGTGCTGCGTCTTGATGCCATTCGACGCAGCTTGCGTCAGTTGCCCAGCACCCTGTTTGTGGTGGATCAGGTGAGTCCAGGGGTCTGGCGGTTCAGCGGTGGCGGATTTGGCCATGGTGCCGGGCTCTCCCAGGCGGGAGCCATCGATCTGGCAAGGCAAGGCTGGACAACGGATCGGATCCTTGGGCATTACTACCCGGGAACCAGCTATGGCCCCCTGCCCCCCTCGGAGCACTCGCCGTAGAGTCCTGGCACTTCAAGAGCGTCCATGGCTGTTGCCGCAGTCACAGGTGATCACCGGCGCGGTAAGACAGCCCTGTTTCTGATTGCCTGTGGCTGGGCTGGGGCCGCTCCCCATTGGCTCGACCCGATTCGCAGCCTGCTGCCAGCGATCACCCTGGCTTTTGTGGTTGGCGGCTATGGCCTGCGCACGGTTTTGCGTGGCCGCATCTCTGGCTCGGCAATGCCTGAGAAGCAAGCCTCAGAGCCATGGATTGGTAGCGATGATCCCTGGCCGGCGGTGGATGTGGTGGTGGCAGCCAGGGATGAACAAGCGGTTGTGACCCGTCTGGTGGAACGACTGGCGGCCCTGCGCTACCCAAGCGGCAAGTTGGCGACCTGGATCATTGACGATGGCAGTGAAGACAGCACACCTGAGTTGCTTGATGGCTTGCAGGCCCGTTATCCAGCTCTGCAGGTGATCCATCGTTCCCCTGATGCGGGCGGAGGCAAATCAGGTGCGCTGAATGCTGCCCTTGCGCAGCTGAAGGGTGATTGGTTGTTGGTGCTGGATGCGGATGCGCAGTTGCAGCAGGAGGTGCTTGAGCGGTTGGTGCCCTTTGCGGTGCAGGGAGGTTGGTCGGCGGTTCAGTTGCGCAAGGCCGTGATTGATGCCGAGCACAACTGGTTGACGCGTTCTCAGGCGATGGAGATGGCCCTGGATGCGGTGATTCAAGAGGGGCGTCTGGCCAGTGGCGGGGTGATGGAACTGCGGGGGAATGGCCAGTTGATCAGACGTGATGTGCTGGAGAGCTGTGGTGGTTTCAATGAGGACACGGTCACCGATGATCTGGATCTGAGTTTCCGGCTGCTCATCGGTGGTGCTCTGGTGGGGATTCTCTGGGATCCGCCTGTGCAGGAGGAAGCGGTGGGAAGCCTGGGGGCGTTGTGGAAGCAGCGGCAGCGCTGGGCGGAAGGCGGCCTGCAGCGTTTCTTCGATTACTGGCCGGCGCTCACCTCAAGCCAGTTGACCCTGGCCCAGAGACGTGATCTGGCCTGCTTCTTTCTGCTCCAGTACGCCTTGCCGGTGGTGTCGTTCGCTGATCTCAC
>DASCPR010000190.1:0-2542 GCA_036012625.1 Prochlorococcaceae cyanobacterium Fu_MAG_50 | reverse complement strand
ATGGCTCGGTTCCAGGTTGCAGGCAACGAGCTCTGTTGTTCTGCTTGAGCCAGCTGCCAAATCGCCCCTCTTTGGTTTGAAATTGTCGGAACCTTAGAAGATCCCTAATCGTCTGCGACGATGCGGCCCCTGGTCGGCTCCGGGAATATCCTTCTCAACACTGGAGTTTTTTGATGACTGACCTGCCCACTCACCCAGGGCTTCTTGAAGCTTGCTGGCGTGAGCTGGTGCTTGGAGTGGTGCAGGGGCTAACGGAATTTTTACCGATCAGCAGCACCGCCCATCTCAAGGTTGTTCCTGTTCTGGTGGGTTGGGGGGATCCTGGTGTCTCGGCAACAGCTGTGATTCAGCTCGGCAGCATTCTTGCGGTGATCGCCTATTTCAGGAAAGACCTGGCAGGTGTGCTCAGGGGTATTTCAGCTGCAATTTTCAAAGGACAGTGGCGGGAGCCTGAGGCCAGGCTTGGCATTGCCATGGCTGTGGGAACAGTGCCGATCCTTTTTGCTGGTCTGGCGATCAAGTTGTTCTGGCCTGGTTACGAAACCTCGGTTCTGCGGAGCCTTCCCTCCATTGGTCTGGTCTCGATCGTGATGGCCCTGCTGCTTGCCTTGGCAGAGCGCATTGGATCACGCTTCAAACAGTTGTCTCTCGTCAAGGGGCGTGATGGATTAGTTGTTGGGCTTGCCCAGATGCTGGCTCTGATCCCAGGGGTTTCCCGTTCGGGAAGCACTCTCACCGCCTCACTTTTCTATGACTGGAAACGTGAGGATGCAGCTCGTTTTTCCTTTCTGCTTGGGATTCCGGCAATCACCCTTGCAGGACTGGTGGAACTGCGGGATGCCCTCACTGCTCCAGGATCAGCAGGCCTTCTGCCGCTGCTGGTTGGGATTACTTCTGCGGCGGTGGTGTCATGGTTGGCGATTGATTGGCTGCTGAACTACCTGCAGAGGAACACCACCTGGATTTTCGTGGTCTATCGCTTGCTCTTCGGTGTGCTGCTGCTGGCGTGGTGGGCGGGCCCGGGATCAAACTGAGGGTCAGCCTCAGCCTCTGTTCTTGTGTGGAATGAGCCCTCTGCCGGTGTCGCGGTGACGGCCCTGGAGTCAGCCGGGATCGCGCGTCCTCCAGCCCCTGCGGTTGTGGCTTCCGTTGAGCAGGGCTCCATCGGAGAGGACCTGGGTTTTGAATCAGGTGATCAGCTGCTGAGCATCAATGGCGTCCGTCCAAGGGACCTGATCGATTACCGCTATCTGATCGTGGAGGAGGATCTCCATCTTGAAGTACGCGATAGCGAGGGAACCGTTCATGAAGTGGATCTTGAGAAGGATGCGGATGAAGGTTTAGGCCTGGTGTTCACGGAGGCTCTTTTTGATGGTCTGCGGCAGTGCAATAACCGATGTCCGTTCTGTTTCATCGATCAGCAGCCTCCAGGGCATCGCGACAGTCTCTACCTGAAGGATGATGACTATCGGCTCAGTTTTCTTTACGGCTCCTACCTGACCCTGACGAATCTTGCAGCGCCTGACTGGCAACGCATCGAGTCTCAGCGGCTTTCTCCTCTCTATGTTTCCGTGCATGCAACGGATCCCTCCCTGCGTGCACGTCTGCTCAAGAATCCTCGAGCTGCTCGCCTGCTCGAGCAACTTGTCTGGTTCAGCCAGCGGGATCTGCAGATTCATGCCCAGGTGGTGGTTTGCCCGGGGCTGAATGATGGCTCAGCACTGGAAAAGACATTGCGTGATCTGGCGCTTCATGGCCGGGGGGAGTGGCCGACTGTGCTTTCTGCCGCTGTTGTGCCCGTAGGCCTGACCCGTTTCCGACCTCGAGAGGATGGTCTCATTGCTGTTGACCCTGAGTGTGCATGCAGGGTGATTGAGCAGGTGGAGCAACTTCAGGCCGAATTTGAGCTGGACCTGGCCACTCGCTTTGCCTGGCTTGCTGATGAGTGGTATCTGATTGCAGGTCAGTCGCTTCCGCCTCGCTCCAACTACGAAGACCTTCCTCAGCAGGAAAATGGTGTGGGCAGTATTCGTGCCTTCCTCGAGGCATTGGATCAGGCCACCATCAGCCTGCCAAGCAGGCTGGATCCACCACGTCGCTTTAGCTGGGTTGTCGGACGCCTTGTCGAGCAAGCCCTTGCTCCAGTCTGTGCACGCTTGAATGCGGTTGATGGACTGACTCTGCAGCTGCACGGGCTGCCAAGCCCCTATTGGGGGCAGGATCAGATCGTGACGGGGCTGCTGACAGGCAGCGATCTTGTTCAGGGATTGAAGGATCAAGACCTTGGTGATCAGCTCCTCCTCCCTTCTGTGATGTTGCGTCAGGGGCAGCCGGTTTTTCTCGACGACATGACCTTGGAGCAGCTAAGGCTGTCGTTAGCTGTTCCAATCCGTGTTGTTGATGGTGCAGCTGACATCGTGACCGCAGCGATTGGAGATTGCCTGAAAATTCCCTAAGCTTTTGAAAATGTTTGAATTGCCGTGCGTCGGTTGACCGCAAGAATCCTTCTCCTTGCCGGCGTTATCGCTCCAGGGGCGGCTGT
>DASCPR010000189.1:0-12157 GCA_036012625.1 Prochlorococcaceae cyanobacterium Fu_MAG_50 | reverse complement strand
CTGAACCCACAAAGGGTTGTTGCATCAGGGTGAACAAACCCTGGACGGTGCCGTCTTCACCGTTGGGTCCATGCAGAACCGGAAACCAGATCTGAATCTCTTCACTGCCTGCGGGAAGACCGTTGAAGCCTTTGGGTGGCAGCGGCTGGGGCAGTTCGTTGACGGCAGCGGGGCTGCCTTTCTCCAGCACGGCCTCCGCCACGGCCTCAGGCCACCAGCGCCCCTCCCTGTCGATATAGATCGTTTTGACCTTGAAACGCTCGGCATTGGCCCCCTGACGCAGGGCCCCGATCACTGTGATTGCCGAACGGATTGAAACCGCGTGCTCGCCTGAATCGCCTCCGAAAACCACACCGACACAGGTTGGGAGTTCAGACATCGGAAAGCGGCAGGGCCGGCTGTTGGCGCCCAAACGTATCAGTGCTGCTCGATGCTTTCAGCTGATTTCAGCGAATGGGGGTGCCGCTCAGGGAGAAGGCCCGTGCCGTGTTGATCAACACATCAACGAGATCACCTGCTGCATGGTGCTGGCCTGTTGGGCCCTCGGCAGCGAAGAAGGTGAGGCGATTGGTTCGGGTGCGTCCCATCAGCTGGGTTGGATCCTTTGGATTGAGGCCTTCCGCCAGCACTTGCTCAACCCTGCCTGGATAGCGGTGATTGCGCAGCCGAGCCGTGCGCTCCACCAGGGCATTGATTTCCTGCAGGCGTTCAACCTTGACGCTTTCCGGTAGCTGGTTGTCCCAGCTGGCCGCTGGTGTGTTCGGTCTAGGGGAGTAGGCAGCGGTGTTGACCTGGTCGAAGCCGATCTCCTCGATCAGGGCCAGGGTGCGGCGGAATTGTGAATCTGTTTCACCAGGGAAGGCGACGATCACATCCGCACTGATCGCCGCATCCGGCATGCGCTCGCGGATGCGCTCAAGGATCCTTTTGTAGCGCTCCACCGTGTATCCCCTGCCCATGGCCTTGAGCACAACATTGTCTCCACTCTGGAAGGGGATGTGGAAGTGTTCGCAGACTTTGGCAAGGTCTGCACAGGCATCGATCAGGCGTTCGCTGAAATAACGGGGATGGCTTGTGGCAAAACGGATGCGCTTGATCCCCTCCACGTCATGGACGTAATGGAGCAGATCCGTGAGGCTGTTTTCACGCCGACCCTCCGGGGTGATCCCTGGTAAATCCCGTCCATAGGCATCGATGTTCTGCCCCAGCAGGGTGATCTCAGAAAATCCCCTCGCGGCAAGCTCTGCCATCTCCAGACGGATGGCTCCAGGTAACCGGGATTGTTCCCGGCCTCTGACGGAGGGCACAACGCAGTAGGTGCAACGTTCGTTGCAGCCGTAGATCACATTCACCCAGGAGCAGATGCTGCTGTCCCGCCGCGCCGTGGTCAGGTCTTCGAGGATGTGGTGCTCCTCGGTGGCCACCACCTGTTGACCTGAGTCCACCTGGGTGAGCAGGGTCTCGAGTCGATTGGCGTGTTGGGGGCCCATGACCAGGTCCAGTTCCGGGACCCGTCGCAGCAGGGATTCCCCCTCCTGTTGGGCGACGCAGCCAGCCACCACCAGCTTCAGATGGGGATGGACCCGTTTTCGCTGCGCCTGACGACCCAGGTAGCTGTAGACCTTCTGTTCGGCGTTGTCGCGGATCGTGCAGGTGTTGTAGAGCACCAGATCGGCTTCGAGTTCGGCCGCGGCTTTTCGATAGCCCATGGATTCGAGAATTCCAGCCATCCTTTCGGAATCGGCTTTGTTCATCTGGCAACCGAAGGTGGTGATCCAGTAGCTGCCCTGGGGTTGTCGGCTGTCCTCAGCAGTGCTGCTGTGTGTTGGGTAGGCCTTATGAGCGTTGTTGCTGCGAGCTGGGGAAGTGGTGGCGACCAAGGGGTGGAGCGATCCGGAGGATCGGCGCAGATCTTGTTGCTTTCAGTGTGGCCACGAATGGAAATGTGGCAGCTTGGAGATCGGAGCTTGGAGATCGGAGCAGGGGGTGTGATGGCTTGGGCCTGGAGACGTTTTGCCCTCCACAAGGCGGTGCCTCTGGCGATCAGTCGTGGAACCACCGCCGCTGTTGAGCGCATCGAGGTGAGCTTCAGCTGCAACGGCAGCACAGGCAGGGGGGAGACCGGCGGCTTTGAAACAGGTCATCGCGCTTACAGCACCGACGCTGTGGTGCAGGAACTCAAGCAGGTGTTGCCTCAGCTCGAACCCATGGATCCCTGCAATCGTCAGGGGATTGACTCCTTGCTTGAGCCCCTCTCACCGCCGACCCGCTGCGGCATTGATCTGGCCCTCTGGGACTGGAACGCCAAGGCCCTTGATCAGCCGCTCTGGAGGCTCTGGGGTTTGGATGGGGCTATGGCTCAGGCCACCAGCGTCACCCTGGGCCTGGGCAGTGTCGCCCATGTGCTGGAGAGATTAGAGCGCTGGTGGGCCATGTTGCCGGCCACCCGGGTGAAACTCAAGCTGGGCAGTCCTGATGGATTGGATCACGATCGTGCCCTGCTGGTGGCGGTGAAGGATGCTCTCCGCTCTCGCTCCCAGGCAACTCAGGCAGGGATGGATCTTCAGGTGGATGCCAATGGGGGTTGGAGCCTGGAGGCCGCCTTGTCGATGCTGCCGGAGCTTGAAAAGCAAGAGGTGGTTCTGCTTGAGCAGCCCCTTCCACCGCTGCTTAATGCCGACCAGGACACTGCGGGATTCGCTGCGCTTCAGCCCCATTGCGCGATGCCCCTGGTGGCTGATGAGAGCTGCTGGGGTCTCAGTGATCTGTTGCGCCTGGCTCCCCATGTCGACGGTGTCAATCTGAAGCTGCTCAAGACCGGCGGACTCTCCCAGGCCTGGTTGATGGCACTTGTGGCAAGGCATCTGGGCCTCTCGTTGATGGTGGGTTGCTATTCCGATAGTCAGCTGCTCAATGGCGCAGCGGCTCAGCTGCTTCCCCTGATTCGCTGGCCTGATCTCGATAGCCATCTGAACCTGCTGGATGATCCCTACTGCGGCTTGCGATTGGAAGGGGATCGCCTGCTGCCCCCTGCAGCGGCTGGCCTTGGCATCGATCTGCGGGAGCTGGTCTGATGCTGGGTTCTGATCAGGCGGTGGTTCTGCTGCTCCACGGCGGGCTCGACAACCTCACCGGCAAGACAGGGCTGGCGATGTTGCGCCATCGCAGCGGTCCGATCGTGGCTGTGATCGACCCTGTCCATGCCGGCTGTTCCCTGGAGGCGGTGACTGGAATCTGCCGTTCTGTACCGGTGGTGGCTGATCTGGAGGCAGCGCTGCAGTTCTCCCCTGAGGTGGCCGTGGTTGGCCTGGCTCCTTCCGGTGGCAGCGTGCCTGAGGATCTGAGGCGTGATGCCCTCGCAGCCCTCAAGGCAGGTCTGAATCTGGCCAGTGGCCTGCACGGCAGGCTTGAAGATGACGATGAGCTGCGTGAAGCCTGCTGGCCGGATCGCTGGATCTGGGATCTTCGTTTTGAACCCGGGGGGTTGACGGTGGCCCGGGCCCGGGCCGCAGCTCTTTCCTGTCAGCGGGTGCTGACCCTGGGGACAGATATGGCCGTGGGCAAGATGAGTGCCTGCCTGGAAGTGCTTGCTGCTGCCAAGCGTCAGGGCCGTTGCTGTCGCTTTGTCGGTACAGGCCAGGCAGGCATTCTGATCAGCGGTGAGGGGATTCCCCTCGATGCGGTGAGAGTGGATTTTGCAGCGGGTGCCGTGGAGCAGGCGGTGCTTGCGGCGGCCAGGGATCTCGATGCTGAGGCCATGCTTCTTGTGGAGGGGCAGGGCTCCTTCTGTCATCCGGGATCCACCGCTTCCCTGCCCCTGCTGAGGGGGGCGCAACCAACAGCCTTGCTGATGGTTCATCGTGCCGGGCAGCAGTGCATTGACCGATTGCCGGAGATCCCGCTGCCACCCCTGCCTGAGCTGGTGCAGTTGTGCGAAGCCATGGCTGCTTTGGCAAGACCTGCGGATGCAGGGCCATCGCCGCGGGTGAAAGCTCTGGCCCTGAATACAGCTCGATTGGATAAGGAAGCAGCGGAAAGGGCAATCGCTGACGCCCAGGATTTGCTGGGATTGCCCTGTGTGGATCCGATCCGTTCAACGGCGGAGCCGATCCTTGAAGCCCTCTGGACAGGCTGAGCTGGATGCCGCGCGTCAGAGGGGTGGATTGATGGAGGGCGAGCGAGGGGATTCGAACCCCCGAATAGCGGCGCCACAAGCCGCTGCCTTAACCACTTGGCGACGCCCGCCGCGTCGGTAAGAATCTATCAATCCATCTATCCCATCACCCCCCTGAAGCACTTGCCAGGTCGACGTTGGTTGTCTTCCAGCCGTTGGTTAGTCGGCTTGGCTGTGGTTGTGGGCTGTGGTGCCGCCTTGGCTGTCAGCAATCCCTCAATGGAGGATTACAGCGACTACGCCGGTGAGCAGCTGGTTGGCCTGGCCACTGAAGAGTTCTGTGATCAAAAGGGTTTGCCGCTGATCATGGGGCTCTGGGTCCGCAACTGTCCTCAGCTGATTGCTGCTCAGCAAGACGCTCTGGCTTCTCTGGCAACCAGGTTCACCAACAGGCTGAATCTTGGGGTTTGCAGTGTGTACATCACGGCATTGGGTGGTCAGGACCTGCTGCCCAATCTCCGCCTGCCCGGCTATCGCGTGATCACCCTTGCCGGAGCAGGACAATTTGTGACCATCAGCACCCGGGAGGAGCCCGGTTCCCTGCCGTGAACCCTTCCCGTCAGGGGTGTATTGAGGCCTGGGTTCCGCGCGGATTGGTCTCAGCGGTGGCCGGTGGACCTGCGCTGGAGGCAACAGCTGAAGGCCTGCTTCCACTTTCCGTTCACTGGAATCAGGGCAAGATCACCCGGCTTGAACCGATCGGCTTGCAGCGGCCGGAGCCCCGGCAGATGCTGCTGCCACGTTTGGTGGAACCCCATGCCCATCTTGATAAGGCCTTCAGCTGGAGAGAGGCCCACAATCTTGCTGGCACCTATGACGGCGCCTTGGCCGCCAACCTTGCAGAACATCGAAGTCGTGATCGGAATCTGGTGCTCAAGCGGGCGGGGCGAGCCCTTCAGCATGGTCTGGGCCACGGATTGAGAGCTGTGCGCAGCCATGTCGACAGCCTTGGTCCCGCCGCCGATGGCAGCTGGGAGGCCCTGCTTGAACTGCAGCGTCAATGGCGGGGCCGGATGGAGCTGCAGCTGGTCGCCCTGCGACCCCTTGATCAGTGGACCAGCTCTTCCGGCCGGCAGCTGGCCGCAAGGGTGGCCCGCTCCGGTGGGCTGCTTGGGATTGTGTTGGGGCCTCCCTGTCATGGCTCAGACACCTGCAGGGCTCTGGGGCAGATCCTCGGGCTTGCCGATCAACTTGGTTGCGGAATCGATCTTCATATCGATGAGGCTTCTACCGACCCGGGCGCAGGCCTGAGGCAGCTCATCAGAGTGCTGCAGCAGAACAGGATCGAGGTGCCGATCACCTGCAGCCATGCCAGCAGCATGAGCCTGCTCCCAGCCACGCCGTTGCGTCGGCTGGCGGAACAGCTTGCCTGCCATCAGGTTGGCGTTGTTGCGCTTCCCCTCACCAATGCTTGGCTGCTCGGACGTCAGATCGGTGCCACCCCCGTGCAGCGTCCGATCGCACCGATTCGGCAGCTGCAGAGGGCCGGTGTGACGGTTGCTGTTGGTGGGGACAATGTCCAGGACCCCTGGTTTCCGGCCGGCAATTTCGATCCCCTTGCCCTGATGGCGATGGCTCTGCCGCTGGCCCAGCTGGCGCCATGGCAGCGACTCGGGTTGGCACCCTTCACCACAGCTGCGGCGCAACTGCTGGGGCTGGCCTGGAATGGCACGCTCTTCCCCGGTGCCCCAGCGGATCTGATCCTCCTGGATGCAAGTAGTTGGGCCGAGGCTTTGGCGTCTCCACCACGCCGCAGAGTTCTTGTTGAGGGCGGTTGGCTTGAGCCTGCATGCAGGGATGATCTGCCCCAGACTCAGACCATGCCCATTGCCGATGTTGGCTCCGGTCGATGACAAATGCTCCTCTCCCCGCTGCTGCTCTTGCAGAGCTGAGTCGGATCGCCGATCTCGAGCTGATTGAGAAGCCTGCCGAGCTGGAGCACTTCTCCAGGGATGCCTACGACTATTCACCGGTGCTTCGCCTGGAGCTGCAGGCCTGTCGCGCTGATCTGGTGGTTCGTCCCCTGAGCTTGGAGGCGGTGTCTGTGGTTGCAGGGGTCTGTTGCAGATATCACATTCCTCTGACCCTGCGGGGCGCCGGCACGGGCAATTACGGCCAGTGCGTGCCCTTGCGGGGCGGGGTTGTGATGTTGATGGGTGCCTTGAATCAGGTTCTCAACATCGACCCAGCCACGGGCGTGGTGGATGTGCAATCGGGTTGTCTGCTGCGGGATCTCGACCAGCAACTCGCCCGATCCGGTCGACAGCTACGCCTGCTGCCCAGCACCTGGCGCACTGCCAGCGTGGGTGGCTTCCTGGCAGGGGGCTCAGGGGGGATCGGATCCGTGCGCTGGGGTTTTCTCCGGGATCCCGGCCATCTGCTCGGGATGGATGTTGTCACCGTTGAAGATCCCCCCAGAACGCTGCGGCTGCAAGCCTCGGAAGCGGAGGCCCTCAATCATGCCTACGGCACCAATGGGATCATCACCTCCCTGAAACTGGCGACGGCACCAGCGATTGCCTGGCAGGAAGTGTGCATCGACTGTCAGACCTGGGGGGATGCCGTGGGTTTATTGATTCGTTGCGCCGCTGCTGCGGTTGATCTTCATCTCTGCACCCTGCTGGAGAGCCCGATCGTTGAGCGGCTCCCCAAGTGGTGTGGAGCCTCAGAGGGTCAGCATCGGCTCTTGCTTCTGGTGGCAGCGGATGGGGTCAGCACCCTGGAGCGACTTGCTGAGCAGGCCGGCGCAACATTCAGGTTTGTAGGTCCGGAGAACCTGAGCAGTGGAAAGGGTCTGCGGGAACTCACCTGGAATCACACCACCCTGCACATGCGGGCCATGGATCCAGCCTGGACCTATCTGCAGATGCTTCTGCCCAAGCCGGAATTAACAGCGATGGAGACGCTCAAGCAGGCATGGGGAGACGATCTGCTCTGGCATCTGGAGGTGGTGAGTCAGCAGGGGGTGATGCGGTTGGCCGCTCTGCCTCTGGTGCGCTGGCGTGATCCTGAATCTCTGCAGAGATTGATGGCGGAATGCCGGCAGCTGGGTGCCGTGATTTTCAATCCCCATGTGATCACGGTGGAAGGTGGCGGCCTCGGCGTGGTCGATGGGGATCAGGTGGCAGCCAAGGGCCGGCATGACCCCAGCGGCTTGCTGAACCCCGGCAAGTTGGCGGGTTGGTCTGAATCCTGAATCAACAGGCTGGTTCTGAGTGCTCAACAGCTGTTTTTCATCAACAGCTAGCTGGTTTCAATCAAACGCTGGTTTTCAATCAACAGTCGAGACTCTCAAGTGTCGAGACTCCGGTGCGCGGGTTGACCCCTTCCGCTCTGCGGCACAGCTTGCGCTGGTCTTCACGGTCGAGCAGGGCATCGCTGAAGTCCGCTCCTTCGATCTGGGCTTCAGCGAAGCTGCTGCCAGAAGCGATGATCTGGGTCAGCACGGCATCACGCAGATCCGTGCCGATGAAGTCCGCACGATCCATCAGCGCATCGGAGAGATCCGCTCCCTGGAAATTGGCTGAGGCGAAGCTTCCCTGGGTCAGGATCGAGCCATTGAGATTGGCGCCACTGAAATCGGCCCCCCGTGCCAACGCCCCCGCGAAGGAGGTATTGGCGAGATCCTGGCCATGGAAATCTGCTTCGTTTTGATTGGTGTGGGTGTAGTCAATCCTCTCCTGGTAGAGCGCATTGTCAGGCACCTCAGCCACTGTTGAGATGTTGAGGGCAACAGCAGGGGAAACGATCAGCAGACCTGTGCACAGCAAGAGCATTGTCAGCAGGCTTTGCAGAAAAGAGCGCTTGGTCTCCATGGGTGGCACTGCAGTGACCTTCACTCTGCCGTGAAAAGTCTGCGGGCAAGGAGATCCCCCAGCAGATACAGGGACCCTGCCACGATTGGTGCTGGAGAAGGCCACACCTTGTGGTTCAGCAGGGTGATCAAGACCTGATCCACCGCCTCCGCCTCGCGAAGCTGCTGAGCCAGCTCTGGACAGGCTGCTTGCAGTTGGCAACAGCTCCAGCTGTGGTGTCCGGTCACGGGCACGATCCAGGCCTGGTCAGCCGGCTTCAGCAGCTCACGCAGCATCGCCGGAGCATCCTTGTGGGCCTGGATGCCAAGAATCCAGTGGAGCCCATGCTCAGGATCTGGCCAGTTCAGGCGTTCCCGGGCGAGTTGCCCGGCAGCCTGGGGGTTGTGGGCCCCATCGATCAGCACACTGCGGCCTCGCCACCGCATTGCCTGTAGCCGAGCCGGCCATTCTGCAGCGGCCAGGCCTGCACGAATCTGAGCTTGATTCAGCTCCCAGCCCAGGGGTTGAAGCGCTTCCAGAGCTGCCCTGGCCACGGCTGCATTGCTGCGCTGCATCGTTCCAGCCAGGCCAAGCTGCCAGTCCTCGCTAAGGGGCTTCACCCAGCGGATCAAGGCCCCCTGCCGCGCAGCCATGGTGTTCAGCACCTCCCTGACCTCTGGGTCTTGCGCAGCGCTGATCACCGTTGCTCCAGGGCTGATCACGGCGGCTTTCTCCGCTGTGATCTCCCTGAGACTGTTGCCGAGATGCTCGCAATGGTCCCGTCCGATCCTGGCCATTGCGATCACGGGTCTGATCGGGTGCGCCGTGGTTGCATCAAGGCGGCCGCCAAGACCAACTTCAAGAATCAGCAGCTCCACCTGACCGGCGGCAAAGTGATCGAAGGCCGCTGCCATCAACTGTTCGAAAGGGGTCAGTTGATGGATCTCGATCAGCTGTTTGAGCTTGATCAGCCGTTGCCGCAGTTCCGGGGCTGAAATCAAGGCTCCATCGATGCGGATGCGTTCGCACCAGCTCACCAGATGGGGGGAGGTTGTCAGCCCCGTGTGGATCCCAGCAGCCCTGAGTCCACTGTCGATAAAGCTGCAAATCGATCCCTTGCCATTCGTTCCCGCAACCTGGATCGCGGGGATGGTTCCGCAGGGGTTCCCCATGGCGGCGAGGGCGTCAGCCATCCTTTCCAGGCCAAGATCCATACCCCTCTGATCGAAGCGGGGAAGCAGATCACTGAAGTCGTCTTCTGGTGGTGGTGTCGCCGACCCTGACACTCAGCTCAAACGTTCAAGGGTGGTTTCGAGCCGATGCAACAGCTCACGAACCTCAGCTGCTGAGATCACCAGGGGCGGCACAAACCGCACCACCTTGGCGCCTGCAGCCACCAGCAGCAGTTGATCATCCAGGGCTGCCCTGGCCACGGCCGGTGCCATCAGAGAACTCTGCTCTTGCAGCCTCAGCCCCAGCAGCAGGCCCCAGCCCCTCACTCCAGACAGGTGTCTGGGGAATTTCCGCACCAGTTCATCGAGGCCTTGTTGAAGCTGCTCACCACGCTGGCTGACGTTCTCCAGCAGCTTTCGCCGCTCGATCTCCCTGGCGACCGTCAGGCCTGCCTGGCAGGCAAAGGGATTGCCTCCGAAGGTGCTGGCGTGATCACCGGGCTCGAAAACATCCGCGTTCTGTTTGACCAGCAGGGCACCGATGGCATGGCCACCACCGAGCCCTTTGGCAAGGGTGAAGGCATCCGGTTCCACACCGAGTGCCTGATATCCCCACCAGTGGCCACTGCGTCCCATGCCGATCTGCACTTCATCAAAGATCAGCAGGATCCGGCGCTCGCTGCAGAGGCTGCGCAGGCCTTGAAAAAATTCTGGATTGCCTGGAATGACACCGCCTTCGCCCTGGAGGGGTTCAATCAGAACAGCCGCGACCCTGGGGCCAGCTGCGTCGAGCTGCTCAAGGCAAGTCCTGAAGGCAGCCAGGTCGTTGAAGGGGAAGGGATGGAAGCCCTCCACCATCGGTTCAAACCCCTTGTGATATTTCGGTTGCCCCGTCGCGCTCACCGCAGCGAGGGTGCGGCCGTGAAAGCTGGCCTCCGCAGTGAGGATCACCGGGCGATCGATGCCGAGGCGCTGATGGCCATGTTTGCGGGCAAGTTTGATGGCGGCTTCGTTGGCCTCCGCCCCGGAATTGCAGAAGAAGACACTGTCTGCACAGCTGTGGTCGACCAGCCAGCGTGCCAACTCCTCCTGCTCGGGAATCAGATACAGGTTCGAGACGTGCTGCAACCTGCGTAATTGACGAGACAGGGTGCGACGCAGGGCTCTGTCGCTGTGCCCCAGGCTGCAGGTGGCGATGCCGGCAACTGCATCGAGATAGCGGCGCCCTTGCTCATCCCAGACCCAGCAACCTTTGCCGCGCACCAGGGTGAGCGGCAAACGGCCGTAGGTGTTCATGACTGCAGTGGGAGCGGTGGGACTTGAACCCACATGCCCGAGGGCGCTCGATTTTGAGTCGAGTCCGTCTACCAATTCCGGCACGCTCCCATGTTCAGACTTTATTGGAGCAGGGGATCAGATGTCATGGCGAACCACTTTCGCACCGGCCTGATTCAGCTTGATTTCCATGCCTGCATAGCCACGATCGAGGTGGTTGAGCCCCTCCACCTGGCTGCAGCCACGGGCCACGAGGCTGGCAATCACCATCGCAGCCGCTGCCCTGAGATCGTGGCCGGTCACTGGCGCTCCGCTGAGGGTGGAGACCCCTTCCACCACTGCGGTGTTGCCCTGCAAGCGGATCGCGGCACCCATACGTTGCAGTTCAGCGACATGTTGCATCCTGTTCTCGTAGATCTTCTCGCTGATCACACTGGTGCCTTGGGCTGTTGCCAGAAGCGCCATGAACGGAGCCTGTAGATCGGTGGGGAAGCCAGGGAATGGTTGGGTTGTGATGTCAACGCCGAGAATCTCCCCGGGCGTGATCGTGACGCCGTCTTCGTCGATTTCAAGGCTGCAACCACAGTCTCTGAGCTTCTGGAGCACAGCATTGAGATGCTCCGGAATGACGGGCGCGACACGAATGGTGGAACGGGTGATGGCGGCGGCGAGCAGAAAGGTGCCGGCTTCGATCCGATCGGGGATCACCGAGTGGACACAGCCATGCATCTGTTTGACGCCCTCAATGGAAATGATCGGCCCACCGGCGCCGCTGACCCGTGCACCCATGGCATTGAGGAGATTGGCCAGATCCTGAACCTCAGGCTCCTGAGCGGCGTTTTCAATTGTTGTTGTGCCTTTGGCCAACACTGCTGCCATCAGGATTGTTTCTGTGGCACCAACACTTGGGCAGTCGAGAACGATGGCGGCAGCTTTGAGGCGATGTTCTGTGCCTGGCACAGCGGCCTTGACTACTCCGTGTTCGACATTGACGACAGCCCCAAGCGCCTTCAGACCTCGAATGTGCTCCACAACAGGCCTGGCTCCAATCCTGCAGCCACCAGGAAGGGGCACCTTGGCGTGCCCCAGGCGTCCCAGCAGTGATCCGATGCAGAAAAAGCTTGCCCTCAAGCCATTGACGAGCTCATAGGCAGGCTCAGCGTGGTTGAGGCGATTGGCCTGAAGTTCAATGTTTTCTGCATTTCTTGAGACGGAGACACCCATCGAGGCAAGAATTTCAGCCATCCCATCAATGTCAGTGAGCTGAGGGATGTTGTGGAGTGTGAGCTTGTCTTGCGTCAGCAGCGAGGCTGCCATCAACACCAGAGCAGAGTTCTTGGCGCCACTGACTTTCAGTTCACCAGAAAGCCTGTATCCACCCTCTATCTCCAGATGCGGCTTGAGACTCTCCCGAGACGCTCTTGCCGTCACCGTCATTGCAATGGATCTCTTCCAACCAGGGAATATTCGCAATTCGTCCTGATAGCGTCTAGACGGCCGGCGGCCAAACTGGATCGATGCATCTGCTTGGCAGGCGATGCCGTAAGTTCTTTCAGTCGCTTGAGCGACAACGCCAGCGGATGTGGCGGAATTGGTAGACGCGCTAGTTTCAGGTACTAGTGGCAGCAATGTCGTGGGAGTTCAAGTCTCCCCATCCGCACTCAATCAAGCAAAGGATCAAGAAAAGAATCCAGAGAATTGTCAGAAATAAGACTCGATGAAGGTATACATTTTTATGATCC
>DASCPR010000188.1:0-1687 GCA_036012625.1 Prochlorococcaceae cyanobacterium Fu_MAG_50 | reverse complement strand
CTGCAGGCGAAATCTGATCAGTTGGTGTTCACCTCCGGTGCCACCGAGTCAATTCATCTGGCCTTACTTGGCATCGCCATGGCCAGACCTGTAGGCCGCCTGGTGATCTCTGCTGTGGAACACCCCGCCGTCAATGCCGTCGCTGAGCAGCTGAGTCGCCAAGGATGGGAGGTGGTGCGCTGGCCCGTGGACGACCACGGCAGGGTGAAACTCAGCCTTATCGACGAGCTGCTGGCAGCACCTACCCAGCTTGTCTCTCTGATCTGGGGTCAGAGTGAAATCGGCACTCTCCAGCCCATCCATGCCATCGGTGCCGCCTGCAGAAGAGAGGGCATCACCTTTCATACGGATGCCACCCAGGTGCTCAGCCAAGGGCCGATCCACTGGCGGGAGCTGCCAGTGGATCTGCTCAGTGCCTCAGCCCATAAGTTCCAGGGCCCAAGAGGTACTGGCCTGCTGTTGCTGCGGGATCATCTTGTTGATTCGATCCAACCCCTGCAAGGGGGCGGTGGCCAGGAGAGGGGATTGAGGGCAGGTACGGAAGCCGTGGCTCTGATTGCTGGCATGGCTGAAGCCCTGAATCGGCTCAGTCCTGTAACCCCTCTCGACGCCACAACATCCATCCACCCCCAACACATCAAGGCTCAGCGGGATCATCTACTGCACTCACTTAAATCCCTGCAGGGCCTTCGTTTCACTGGTGACCCGATCAATCGTCTTCCCCATCACATCTCCATGCTTGTCAGCACAGCAGCTGGTCTGCCCCTATCCGGGCGTGCCGTTGTGCGGGAACTTTCCCGGCAGGGAGTTTCGGCAAGCAGTGGCAGTGCCTGCCATTCCGGGCAGAGTGCAGACAGTGAGGTGTTGAAGGCTCTCGGGGTTGCCCCCGCCTGGCGACAGAGTGGATTGCGCTTCAGCCTGGGCCCCTGGCTCAGTTCCGACCAGCTCTCCCTGGTTCCGGATTGCCTGCAGCGTGCGCTTGAGGCTGCAGGTGCATCAAGCTGACAAGCTTCTGCCCAATTGAATTCAGCGAAGCCATGGCTCAGAGTCTCCCCGCCGATCTATTTGCAGCTGAAGCCATGGCCCTGGCCGCCGTGCTCTCTGCTCTCAGCAATCAATCAGTGGGACGCTGGTCGGTGACGATGAAATTCGAGGGCCTCAGGCTGATGCCTGTGGCAATCAGGATGACCCAGGCCCTTGGCGAGAACAGTCTTAAGCCGCTGCTGGTCTGGCCTGATGCTGGCGCCGCAGCCCTTGCCCGGCGCGATGCCCCTGAACTTGCTCTAGATATTCGATCGATCAGGGATCAGCTCAACAGTGATCATGCCGATGACAACAATCGTCTACTCCTGGTAGCGGGACCACAGATGAGTGATTACGACGAGTTTGCTGACCTTTGCGAGAAGCATGCCGGCAGTGTGGTGATGTTGAACGGTCGGCTTGAGGATGCTGCGGTTGGCATCGGCAGCGTCGCCAGGGCTCGCCGCCGCGGTTTTATCTCCTCCTGGCAACAGGCCTATTGGCTTGAACCCCTCGCGGGGGGAGCACTGATGCGCGCTTATCCAGAGGAATGGATGTTGTTTCGAGCCGATGCAGATGGTTATCGCTACGCGGCAGGTTTTGAAGAACGGCCGGATGCGGAAGCCATTGATGCCGGCTTTGGCGTTGATCCCGGTTCGCTCGCCCA
>DASCPR010000187.1:0-9434 GCA_036012625.1 Prochlorococcaceae cyanobacterium Fu_MAG_50 | reverse complement strand
TCAGCAGGGGCAGCTGCATCTGCCTGGCGAGCTGAACACCGACACGCTCACGATCCGAATCCCCCCCCAGAACCATGATGATCTGAGGCGGAGCACGATTGATGAACACCCGCCAATAGGAGCGCAGCGGTCCGGCAATGACGAGCCAGATCACAAACCCAGCCAGAAGACCAGTGGCCAGTCGCTTGCCTGCCATTCAGACCGGTCCCACGGGTGAGGTGGGATAGAGGGGCAACACGGTTGACCAGGGAGCCAGTCGACCACACCTGTGCGCAGCAGCACAGAGAGACAGAAGCCTGCGAACATCCTCTTCAACAGCTTCCGTAGCCGTGAAAGCGGGAGCGACCTCCCGCTCCCCTTCGAGAAGATGGGGAGCTTCAATCTCCACCACCCCTTGATCAGCCTGATTGGCAGGCGTGGGCTGAAGCCGGTAGCAGCCTGCAACCGTTCCCCGCCTGGGCAATCGCTTCACAATCCAGAACGGCTGATTCACCTGGTCATCGGAAAGTGAGCCCCCGAAGCGAGCGGCCATCAGGGCAAAACTGCTAACGCCAAGCAACGGGCAGCCGAGCTGCTGCGCAAGAGTCCTGGCCATCACAACCGTCAGACGGGTGCCCGTGAAACCGCCGGGACCGGTTGCCACGGCCAGGCCTTGCAGCTGTGACCAAGCCGATGCCGGCAGCAGTTCCTGGACACATCTCAGCAGGCTTTTGGCAAGCCCACGCCCCTCTTCAAAGAGGGCGATTCGCGGAGCCGCGCCAGGATCACTCAAATCCTGAACAGCCACTCCGAGAGTCTGCGAAGAACTATGCAGGGCCATGAGATAGGTGGACCGATCCTGCGGATGGCCTGCCGCCGATCCCAGCGTCATCGGGGAATCTCCAGCCCTGGACGCAGGCGTTGCCAACGGCCCGGATCTGCCCGAAAACTTCCGCAGGCACGCACGTCCCACTCAACACCGGCGCCACCATCGACAAGATCCACCACACTGATGCAGATGGTTGGTTCCTCAGGCTCAAGGTCAGGTGCTGTGGTCAGATGAGCAACGCCATGCTGCCGCTCCACGGCGTGATACGCCTGACAGCGCTCGACCCAGCGGCAGTCAATACAGATGCACATGCCCAGCACTGGTGGTGCAGAGCTCATTCTGAAGGAGAAGCAAGTGCTTCAGGCCAAAAAACTGTGGAGCAAGTTAAAGCCTGAACAATGGCCTCTTGATCTGCATCTGCTTCCCAGGGGTACAGCCCTGGTTGGGGGAGCGGTGCGTGACGGCCTGCTCGACCGCCTCAGCGAACGGCCTGATCTCGACCTGGTGGTTCCAGGCCAGGCCTTGTCTCTCACCCGAAAGCTGGCGGATTCCCTTGGGGGAACCTGTGTTGTGCTGGATGAGGCAAGGGATATGGCCCGGCTGGCTCTCAAGGGTTGGACCCTGGATTTCGCCTGCCAGGAGGGAGCCAACCTTGAGGCGGATCTCCAACGCCGTGATTACCGCATCAATGCCATTGCCCTCACCCTCGAGGCCAACCCCTCCCTGATTGATCCAACTGGCGGACTCGAAGATCTGCGCCTGGGCAGACTGGTTGCCGTTCAGGAGCAGAACCTTCTCGCCGATCCCCTCAGGCTGCTGCGAGGGCTGCGTCTGATGGCGGAGATGGATCTGACAATGGATCCCACAACCCGCACATGGATTGAGAGACATCACCATCTGCTGGCCGATGTCGCTGCAGAACGGATTCAGGCTGAACTGCAACGACTTGTCAACGCACCGATGGCTGATCAGACCTTGCCGTTGCTCAAAACCCTGAAACTGCTGACCAACTGGCGCAATGCTGCTCAGGGACACGTCCCCAGCCGCCCAGGAGCCGCCATGCTGACCAACCGCGAACAGGCGCTGGCGCTTCCCCTGGCGCGCCTGACCCACCTGCTCAGTGATGACGGACTCAGGAGACTCCGCTTCAGTCGCAGACAGCAGCTGCGCTGTGCAAGGTTGCGCCAATGGCAGCAGCGGGATGATGGTGAGGGCTATGCATCCCTTGCAGAGGCCGATCGCGTCCAGCTCCACCTCGACCTGGACACTGACTTGCCTGCGCTGATCCTGCAACTGCCCCCAGCCATTCAGAAGAGCTGGCTAGGGCGTTGGCGAAATCCTCAAGATCCACTCTTTCACCCCTTCCCACCTGTGGATGGACATGTGCTGCAGCACCAGCTTGAGCTGCTCCCAGGTCCAGACATCGGAACCCTGATCAAACATCTATGCGTTGAGCAAGCCTTTCGGCGCGTCCATGATCGTGAAAGCGCGCTCCTGGCCGCGAAACACTGGCTGGGACGAGATCATCAAGCCCGCTGTGATTAACTGCATAGACAGTGACGACGTTGATCGGACTGGCCCGCTTTTTTCTTCTCTCGCCCTGTTCTTCATGAGTGTTCGCCTTTACGTCGGCAACCTGCCGCAGAATTTTGAAAGCAAAGAGCTCGAAGCACAGCTTGCAAGCGTGGGGGATGGGATCCGTTTCAAAGCTGTTCTCGATCGCGAAACCGGCGGATGCAGAGGTTTCGGCTTTGCCAACGTTGAAACCGACAAGGTGGCCGATGCCCTGATCGAACAGTTCAACGGCAAGGATTTCAACGGCAACACCCTTCGCGTTGAACGATCCGAGCGTCGTGAGTCCAATCCAGCCGGCGGTGGCTCCAGACGGGGTGGATCAACAGGAAACACCAATGCCTCGCCAGCAGGAAAGCGCTCCGCCAACAAAGTGGTCCATAGCGATGCTCCAGCGGAAGCAGCTCCTGACCCTCGTTGGGCTGGTGATCTGGCCAAGCTGAAATCCCTTCTGGCAGATCAGAAAACAGCGGTTTGATCAACGATTAAGCAGGCCAGTGCCTTTAAACGGACCATTGCCTTTAAGCGGGCGAGTGCCTTTAAGCGGGCCAGTGCATTGATGAATACAGGCCAGGAGCCATTGCAAAGGAGCATTGAGATCTGATCTATTGCAAGTCAGTATCTGTCGTCAAAACACAGCCCTGTCTCAGCGAGTCTGGGCAATCAGATAGGAGCGGGGCAGATCCAGCAGCTTCATCCATCTGCTGACATAGGCCCTGTTGTTGAAAACGTCATAATCAAGCTTTTCAATGGCATCGAGGATTCCCCTGTAGAGCCTTAGAGACGTCCAGACCGGCCACCTTGCATCTCCTGACAACCAGCGGACCCCTGCCTCTGAACGGGAGAACCAATCCCGGGCACGGCTGAGCTGGAAGGCCATCAGCTCTCTCCATGCCGTGTTCAATCGTCCTGCCATCAAGTCATCCTCTGAGTATCCGAAATGCTCAAGATCCTCAAGGGGCAGATAAATCCTGCCGCGGCCACGATCCTCGCCCACATCTCTGAGGATGTTGGTCAGCTGATTGGCAATACCAAGAGCAACGGCCGCCTCAGATGTGTCAGGGACGGAACTCCAGGGAGCAGAGGTATAGGCAGGATCAAGCCCCATCACCCCCTGGGTCATCAAGCCCACCGTGCCGGCAACGCGATAGCAGTAAAGCTCCAGCTCCTGGAAGGTGGCGTAGCGATGCTGATTGAGATCCATGCGCTGGCCCTCAATCATGTCGAGATAGGGCTGAATCGACTGAGGGAAGCGGCTGAGCGTGTCTGCCATCACCGCATCGAGCTCGTCATTGATCTGTCCTGCGAACATGGCCCTGGTGCGCTCCTCCCAGGCATCCAGACGATCAGAGAGTTCCGAGACAGGGCGCGCCTGCGCTTCCGCACTGTCCATGAGCTCATCCGTCCGTCGGCACCAGACATAAATCGCCCAGATCGCCCTGCGCTTTGGCGGCGGCAGTAACAAAGTCCCCAGATAAAAAGTTTTGGCCCACTGAGCCGTTTCCTTCCTGCATGCCTCAAAGGCACTATCGAGATCAAGCCCCTGCAAGGCGCTGGTGATCGACGACTTCGAGGCTGCGAGAGTCATTGGCTCAGGCCAGCATCGGTTCTCCAACCGATGGCTGCGACAATCTTCCTTTGCAGCGGTCAACAGCACTGGCACAAAGCTTGCCACTCAGTACTGCCCCTTCCATCGAGGCAAGGTAGCGCTGCTGAGTGTAATCACCAGCAAGGAAGAAATTGTTGATCGGCGTGTCCTGAGTTGGCCTCAGTTGCTGGCACCCAGGGGTGGTCTTATAGACCGATAGAGGTGTCTTGACCACCTTGCTCTTTCTGAGCTTCGCCTGATCATCTCCAGTAAAATGCATGGGGAAAAGCTTCTGCAGCTCAGCCATCGTGGCTGCGATGATGTCTTCATCACTGCGACCGATCCAAGCCTTGGCAGGCGCGAAGACCAACTCCAGCATCGAACGATCTGGATCTGCATATTCCCGGCAGGTGAGACTCATATCTGCATAGACACTCAGCAAAGGAGATCGACTGAAAAGAAGATGATCAATATCCGTTAATTTTCGATCGAACCAAAGATGGATATTAATAACAGGAACGCCATTTAATCCCTCGAGTTTACTAAATATCTCCATTTGCTTCCAGGGCTCTGGCAGAAGCAACTTGAGCGGGTCAACAGGCAGTGCACTCACATAAGCATCAGCCTCAACCTGCATGGCATCAGCCCCCTTAACGCCGCCAATGCAGAAACCAGAAACCGCACCTTCGGCATTCAAACTGATCTGCCGCAGAGGACTATTGAGATGAACCTCTCCACCAAGAGCTCTGACGTGATCAACAATGGGTTGGCAAAGACGCTCCGGTGGCGCCCCATCCAGGAAAGCCATCATTGAACCGCTCTTCTCCTGCAGAAAACGATTCAATGCCGTAAGAACAACGGTGGCTGAGATTTCATCAGGATCGATAAAGTTCAAAGCCTTGCTCATGGCAATGAAGACCTCATCATTGACTCGCTCAGGAATATTGTGAAGCTTCAGCCACTCGGTCCACGAATACTGATCACAAGCTTCTACATAGCTCTGGCCTCGAAGCATTGCCGGCACCAGACCGAGACCAAAGGAGACCTTCTCTGGCCATGTGAGCATATCGTTATTGCCGAGAATCGCTGCCACACCATTGATAGGGGCCGGAAGATCAGGAAAATCAAAGCGGCTGTAAGAACCTGGTTCTTCAGGCTGATTGAAGATCATCGAATGACTTTTCCACTGCAAACGCTCCTCAATACCCAGCTCTGAAAACAGCTGAAGCACGTTCGGATACGCACCGAAGAAAATGTGCAACCCGGTTTCATACCAGTCGCCGTCCTGATCTTTCCAGGCAGCGACCTTGCCACCGAGCACATCACGGCGTTCGTACACCACAGGTGTGTGGCCAGCATCAGCCAGGTACTTGGCGCAGGAGAGGCCTGCAAGACCCGCACCAGCAATGGCTACCCGCATGCTTCTCAACGTCTTTAACCACCAACCCTATAAGGAGGAGCCCTCCGCCTGTAGCTCTCTAAAGTCAGCGCAGTTGCTCCAGCGGTCCTTTAGCCGGACCGATCCATGTCATGGCCGAGACCCTGCTGAAATGCACCACTCGCCACGTCAGACTTTTCACGGCCCGGGTTGAGAATGGCGATCTGATACCCGACCAGGATCAACTCACCCTTGATCTTGATCCTGATAATGAATTCATCTGGACAGATGCGGTGATCAGCAAGGTGCAGCATCAGTTCCGTGATCTCGTCAATGCGCAGGCAGGTGCTGAACTGAGTGACTACAGCTTGCGCAGGATCGGGACTGAGCTGGAGGGGACCATTCGTCAGCTGCTCCAAGCTGGAGAACTGAGCTACAACCCGGATTGCCGGGTGTTGAATTACTCCATGGGGCTACCAAGAACCCCTGAGCTGCTTTGAGTCGACCTCCCTACGGCCGGCGTCCTTCGTCCCGTCCGGGCTATGGCGATGAACCCAGGCGGCCAGGGAGGGGTGACCCTGGGGACGCCCTTGAAGGTGACCGTTACGGTCGCGGAGGACGCCCCTCCCCTCCCCCACCACCGGGAGGAGGAATGCGTATCAATACCGCCACCCTTGCCGTGTTGGCAGGAGTGCTGGTGGTGGGCATCGGCATCGGCAGTGCTGTGACCAGCACCACCCAGGGAGACCAGGGCAACATTGCCAGCAGTCAGCAACTTGACATGGCTGTTCCCGACCCCGAGTTCTGCCGTCAGTGGGGGGCCAGCGCCTTCGTGATGGACATTGAGATGTACACCACCCTCAATCCATCCAGCAGCTTCGTCACGCAGCCCACCCTGCAGCCAGGCTGCGTGATCAGAAGCGAAAACTGGGCGGTTCTCAAAAAACAGGGGGCGATCACCTCAGCCCAGGAACGGGAATGCAAGCAACGCATGAACACCTTTGCCTATATCGGCTCGATCCGGGATAAGCCCATCGTCCGCTGTGTCTACCAGACAGATATCACCCAGAACAAATTCATCATCAAAGGTGTTGCTGACGACTCGGTGGGCATCACCCCGGAAGCGGATCGGTTCTGAGCGTGGGCTGGGAGCTGTTCTCCGAACTCGCGCCTCTCCCCTGACGAAGAGGGCTATCTGCACTGGCGAACACAGGCAGGACATCACAGCGGAAGGCTTCTGCTGCCCTTGAGCAATAACGACCAGGATGGGTGATCAACTTGAGCTGACGGCGCACCTGAAGGTCCGCAACCACCGGCTTATGCACAGTGCCAGCCGTCAATTCCCGCTCAATCGACACCACCGGCAGAAAAGCTGCACCAAGACCAGACTGCACGGCATTTTTGATCGCCTCCAGGGAGCTGAGCTCCATCTCGATGCGCAGACGTTGCACGTCAAGGCCGGAGCGAGCCAGCAACTTGTCCACCATCTTGCGTGTGGTGGACTGGGCATCAAGTGAAACGAAACCCAGTCGATAGAGATCCTCCTTGGTCAGTTCCACCAACCTGGCCAAAGGATGCTTGACCGGCAGGACAAGAGCCAGTTCATCGCTGGCGTAGGGCAGAACCTGCAGGAGTTCATTGAGCTCCGGGGGCAGCTCACCGCCAATGATGGCCAGATCAATCTGACCATTGGCCACGCTCCAGCCGGTGCGTCTGGTGCTGTGCACCTGCAACTGCACGGCCACATCAGGATATTTCTGGCGAAACAGTCCGATCATCCGTGGCATCAGATAGGTGCCGGTGGTCTGACTGGCACCGACAACAAGGGAGCCGCCCTTGAGATTGTGCAGATCCTCCAGAGCGCGACAGGCCTCGTTGCACTGGGTCAGGATCCGATCGCAATAGCTGAGCAGGAGGTGGCCGGCTTCCGTGAGCTGAGCCTTGCGGCCTCCCCGATCAAACAGGGACACCTCAAGCTGCTTCTCAAGATTCTGAATCTGCAGGCTCACCGCCGGCTGGGTCACATAAAGACTGTCAGCCGCTTTCTTGAAGCTGCCCTCACTGACAATCGCGCGCAGGATGCGCAGCTGATCAAGCGTAAAAGGCAGATCGGCCATGGTGGCCTGCCGATCCGGCAGCAACGACTGAGAAACTGTACGCGCGAAACCCCGGAACGCGAGAATCAGCAGCTTCTGGGATGCGCCCTTGGAACAGCTGGCGTCTGGTGGCGTTCACCACAGCAGTCTGGTGATGCTGGTTCTGCTGCTCAGCTTCGCTGTGATCCACAGCGGTGGGGCCGCCCTGAGAAACCAAGCTGAGACACGCGTCGGAGCCAGAGCCTGGCGGCTGATCTTTGCAGCAGCCAGCATCCCCGCCGCCGTGGTGTTGATCGGCTATTTCCTTGCCCATCGCTATGACGGCATTCGTCTCTGGAATCTCCAGGGTGTGCCCGGGATGGTGCCGACTGTCTGGACCTTGACGGCCATCAGCTTTCTGTTCCTTTACCCCGCCACCTACAACCTCCTAGAAATCCCGGCCCTGCTCAAACCCCAGGTCAGGCTTTACAGCGAAGGCATCATTCGCATCAGTCGACATCCTCAGGCCGTTGGTCAGATCCTGTGGTGTGCCAGCCACGCCCTCTGGATCGGCAGCAGCTTCACCGTTGTCACCTGCATCGGCCTGATCGGGCATCACCTGTTCGCGATCTGGCATGGGGACCGCAGGCTGCACATCCGCTTTGGCGATGCTTTTGAAGATCTGAGAAGCAAAACATCAGTGGTTCCATTCCTGGCGGTGCTCGACGGCCGACAGCAACTGCACTGGCAGGAATTTCTCAGGCCTGCACTCGCTGGAATCCTGCTTGCCATTGGGGTGATCTGGTGGGCCCATCGCTTCATCTGGGGGGCAACCAACACCTTTGTTCATTCCGGACTGGAAAGACTCCTGAACTGACCTGCCTACACTCCCTGCAGCCTGCCTCCGCTGATGCCTTCGGCCGTTGAAATCGCCTGGTTGATCCCGGTGCTTCCCCTCCTAGGAGCAGTGGTCACAGGGATGGGACTGATCAGCTTCAACCGCACCATCAACAACCTCAGAAAGCCTGTTGCAATCGGGCTGATCAGTTGTTTAGGCGCTGCAGCTGTGCTCAGTTACGCCGTCCTGGCTGAACAACTGGCAGGAGGCGAGCCCTACGAGCAACTGTTCGTCTGGGCGAGTGCGGGAGATTTCGTCTTACCGATGGGGTTCATCGTCGATCCCCTTGCTGCAGTGATGCTGGCCCTGGTCACCACCGTTGCCCTGCTGGTGATGATCTATTCCCATGGCTACATGGCCCATGACAGGGGTTATGTGCGCTTTTTCACCTATCTGGCTCTGTTCAGCAGTTCGATGCTCGGGCTGATCATCAGCCCGAACCTGCTGGAGGTCTATGTCTTCTGGGAGCTCGTGGGCATGTGCTCCTACCTGTTGGTGGGCTTCTGGTACGACCGTGATGGCGCAGCCCATGCCGCTCAGAAAGCCTTTGTGGTCAACCGCGTCGGTGACTTTGGCCTGCTGCTGGGCATTCTCGGTCTGTTCTGGGCCACGGGCAGTTTTGATTTCCAGGGCATTGCCGATGGACTCTCCGCTGCGATCAGCGCAGGCACTGTTCCTGGCTGGGCAGCCCTGGCACTCTGCCTGTTCGTGTTCATGGGACCGATGGCGAAGTCCGCCCAGTTCCCACTGCATGTCTGGCTTCCTGACGCGATGGAAGGTCCCACGCCGATCTCAGCCCTGATCCACGCCGCAACCATGGTGGCGGCAGGTGTGTTTCTGGTGGCCCGACTCGAACCGCTCTACAGCCAGTTCCCTGTGGTGGGAGTGGTCATCGCCATTGTTGGAACGATCACCTGTTTCCTTGGCGCATCCATCGCCCTCACCCAGATGGATCTGAAGAAAGGGCTCGCCTACAGCACCGTGTCTCAACTGGGCTACATGATGCTGGCCATGGGGTGCGGAGCACCTGTTGCCGGCATCTTTCACCTGGTCACCCACGCCTGCTTCAAAGCCATGCTCTTCCTTGGCTCAGGGTCTGTGATCCATGCCATGGA
>DASCPR010000186.1:0-2314 GCA_036012625.1 Prochlorococcaceae cyanobacterium Fu_MAG_50 | reverse complement strand
CAATCCGATCTCCTTATTGGTGGCGATCGCCTACCTGGTGCATTGGTTTGTTGTGATTCCGTGGGTATCGCTACGCATGGCGCTGTTGCCGAAGCGATTGGTCTGGGCGAAGACCAGCCATGGGGAGCAGCCGGTTCAGATCTGAGGAAGCTGGCTTGCGTAGACGATTCGCTCACCTTTGGCGGGGGTGTATGTAGTCGGTGATGCGATCAGGGGCTTTTGCAGAGGATGGAGTGATCAGGGGCCTTCCTTGTTCGTCGGTGAGGATGTTTCTGCCGCCGCCGCCATTGCCTGTGTCGCCCCCTCCACTGCCGATGTGGATGCCGGCATGCCGTCCACTCCATGGCAGAACAAGGGTCCAGCGTGATTGGGTCCGCGTCTGTGACCCCATTGGTGCTGTTCACGCGCAAACGGGGCTTACAGTAGTGAAAATCACTACAAGTTGATGGCGGTGATCAATGCTGCGGAGGCCAACCGTTCCTTTTCGCGTTTGTTGCGGCAGGTTGCAGAGGGCGAAACGTTCACGGTGCTCTGCCATGGTCGCCCCGTGGCCACACTCAGTCCGGCAAGCGGAGCTGCTGACAATCTTCCTGCCAGACGGCGGCTGTTAGAGCGTCTGACGTTGCAACCCATTGGAGGGCAGGCCCGTGATTGGCGGCGAGAGGATCTTTACGACTGATGCGTGCTGCTCTGGATACCAACGTGCTGGTGTATGCGGAAGGCTTTGGTGATGCCGATCGGGTGCGTGTCAGTAGGGATCTGTTGCAGCAGCTGGAAGCAGCGGATCTGGTGATTCCTGTGCAATGCCTTGGTGAGCTTTTTCGAGTGCTCACTGGCAAGGCCGGTCGTTCTAGGGCTGATCTGCAGGAGGCCTTGCTGAGCTGGATGGATAGCTACAGCCTTCAGGAGACAACGGCTGAAGCCTGGCGAGGAGCCATGGATCTTTCTGTTGTTCACCAGCTCAGCAGCTGGGATGCTTTGGTGCTGAATGTTGCGGCTGCAAGTGGTGCCCGCCTGCTGTTGAGTGAGGATCTCAACCCGGGCTTCTGCTGGCGTGGGGTGCGGGTTGTGAATCCCTTCGCGGCGTCGATGGATCCTTTGCTGCAGCAGTTGATCGTGTCTGTGGCGTGAGCTGCAGCTGTTGTCTGATCAGGCAGCCCCGCTAGCGTCGCCTTGATTCCGGCTCCATCGCTTTCGCTTTGCTTGCCGACCATTGCCCTGTTGAACCTGCTAGGCATAGCCGGCGTCCCGTTGATCAGCATGCAGCCGCCCGCCGCAGCACAGGTGATTGTCCAGGGACAGGATTTCGCGGAATGGGCCAGCCTTAATGACACGATCATGGGTGGCAGCTCCCGCGCCGGCTGCCGTGTGGTGGAGGAAGGCCTTCTCCTGGAAGGTGAGCTGATCGAGCGCGGCGGCGGTTTTGTCAGCTGCCGTTCGCCTCGCCTGCAGTCACCCCTCGATCTCTCGCCTTTTTCGGCGCTGCAGCTTGATATTGAGGCCGAAGGCCGCACCCTCAAGATTGCTCTGGGTTGTAGGGATGGGGCGATGGGGCTGACTGAATTGATGCCCGGTGGTTTGCGCTGGGTGATCGATGTTCCCACCGAGCCCGTTGGCATCACCCGTGTGGTGGTGCCGTTTGCTGATCTGCGGCCCACCGTGCGTGCCAAACCGGTGGGGTTGCCGCTGCGCTTCGATCAATCCGGCATCACCCGCATTCAGGTGCTCCATTCCAAGTTCGGAGATGACGGTGCCCTCAACCCAGGTTTTCGCCCCGGGCCGATACGAATCCTGATTCGCTCGATCCGAGCGCTGCCCTGACGTCATGGATCTGCTGGTACTGATCGCCAAGGCAGCAGACGTCTGCCTTAAACCCTTCCTCCATGCTGTGGTTCCCATGGATCCCTCGGCACCGGCGGTTGTGGACGATCTGAATGTGCGGATCGAATCTCGTGATACAGATGGCGCCCGCCATCCGGAGCGGGATATCGAGCTGGAGATCTACCGCAGTGGTGAGGAGGTGAACCTGATGCTCAGCTGGTGGGATCAACCTGAGCGCCCCATGCTCTGGCACGGCCGTCATCCGGTATGGATGGATGGTGAATCGGGCCAGCGCTGCTCGGCGCCCCAGGATGCAGCGCCCCTGGAATCCCTGGGGCGGCGGCTGCGTTCGCTGGTGCAGCCCGGCGATTAATTCTCTTCAGGTCGGTTTGTCCCGCTAAGGATCAGCTGTTGATGGTTGATCTGCTGCCCAGAGGCTTGCTGTTTGGTGTGCAGCTCCCCCACCGATTCCGATCTTGCTGGAGGCATCAAC
>DASCPR010000185.1:0-3549 GCA_036012625.1 Prochlorococcaceae cyanobacterium Fu_MAG_50 | reverse complement strand
CCGGCAGCTCAGACAACAATCCTAAAGTTGATCCAACCAAGCAAGCAGTTGACGCTTCTTCTTGTTCGACAGATTTTCATAGTCCTGTCTTGATTGAGCAGCCTCACCGCCATGCCAGAGGATGGCTTCTTCAACAGTCCTCGCTCGACCATCGTGCAGGAAGCCGACCTTGCGATTGACCCTTTTCGCCATTCCCAGTCCCCAGAGAGGTGCCGTGCGCCATTCCGAGGACAGACTCAACCCCTCCTCTGCCACACCATCATCAAGGCCAGGACCCATGTCATGCAGAAGCAGATCCGTATAGGGCCATATCCTCTGCTCGTTCAGTGCCATGGCAACGGCACCAGGGTTGATGCCGGTGCGCTGACTGGGGACATGGCAACTGGCACATTGCAGTTGATCGAAAAGGATCGATCCACGACTCACCACACTGCTGGAGGCTTTCTTGGCAGTGGCTGGAGCGCCGAGGGTCTGGGTGTAATAGGTCACACCATCAAGCTTCTCCCAGCTGATGTCTGCGGGCTTGCCATCAGCTGCAATCTCACTGTCAGGGCCAGTAGCCGTTGTCAGGCCCATGTCGTCTCGATAGGCGTTGGCACTCTGCTGTAAGACACTTGCCGATATCGCCTTCCAACCAAATCGACCCATGCGACGCTTCCCGTCATGGTCTTCAACCCAGACAGGCCTGCCGGAAATCCCGTCACCATCCTGATCATCAGGATCGGCATGAGCGAGCAGATCGGATTCAGGGATGGCCTCAAGCAACCCCATGCCAATCATCGGCGGAGCGATGCGTAACGAACGGGCCACAGTTTCATTGGTCAGATCCTTACCGTCTGGACGACTGAAACGGGACTGAAGTCGACGCAGACCCCCCTCCTCCATCCAGACCCGCTCGACGTTGGCTTCAGGCCGATGTCCATAAATCGCCTTGTCCTGCAATTGAAAACCAATCCCAGGCACGGGCTCAACGCCGCCGCCATCCCTCATCGCCACACGAAACAGGGATTGGCCGGCAATCGGTTTGCCCCTGCCGTTGAGGATATGGCAGGAAGCACAGGATTTGGCGTTGTGCGTAGGCCCCAGCCCTGCTCCCAAGTGGCCAACAAGGGGCACATGGCTTTCCTCAAAAAGAGGATCCGTTTCAATATGACGATCCAGCTCAGCCTTGTTGAGTCCCTCTGCCGGTGTTTCAAAGGCAGTGAACGAGCGATTGAAGACTGTCATCACCCCAGCTGATCGCTGCGGATCGCCAGCCCTTGCCCATACAGGCCCATCTAACTTAAAAGAAATCCCCAGCCCAACTGCAATCAGCAGGGCCAGGAATCCAAGCAGGATTTTTGCGAGAGAATGGAATCGCATGGTTACATTCTCTCATTTAATCGCATGAAGAAGCTTAAAAGATTATTCCAACTTTCCCTGTAGAGCTCCAGTGGTATCAACGACTTGCATGATCGCAGCCATCAGTTCCTTGACCTGCTCCCGGGTGGCCTGGTCATCGAGCTTGTCGTTGAGGCGAGCAGGCAGAGCCTTGGCTTTGCTGATCGCAGAATTCAGCTCCTCAGTTAACTGATTAGCCAGCTCAGAGTCCTTGTCCTGCGCAAGGGCCTGCAACCTTGACTTTTCCCAGGCGACCTGAACACCAGTGAGGTTGGACACCACATCAGCACCGGTGTTGCCACTAAAGGTACTTTCCAATTCACCTTTACCGGCCTCAAGAGCACCGCCCAATTTGCCATTGGCAACCTCATCGAGGCAGCCACTCATTCCTTCGAGGATGTCATTCACTGTCTTAGCAGGATCGGCCTCAACATCAGCCTTGCCAAAACCTTCAGGACCACTCCAGGCAGCAAGCAGACCCTTGGCATTTTTTTCAAGATCTGCACCGGCAACCTTAAGATAAGCCAGCTGCTGAGTCGTTAAATCAGCAGCTTCCACAGGCTTGTCACCACCGCCGAACAGCACATATTCAATTCCGTGGAAACCACGTCCCGTGGTATCGAGATCATCAAATTTGTCAGCGGTGAAATCCTTCTCAGAGAGAGCTTCAGCCAGTTCCTTTGTACTTACCGGCCAATCATCAAGATTTGGATCGAAGTCATCGGTTTCGGCTGGACCATAGGCCCAAGTCTCAGTACGTTCCCAGGTCTTGCGAGCAGCCTTCCACTCAGCCCGGGCAGCGTCCAGGTTGGCGCTGGTGGGGTCATCCACAAGCTTTTCAAGAGCCTTGTTGAGCTTCTCAGTGGCACCGACAAGAGTCTTGTAGCTAGGCAACACAACATCGTTCACCAACGCGCTGCTCACCTCCTGATCCGTTGGCGCGGCCTCAGACTGCGGACTGCATGCAGAAGCAATGGTGGCAGAAAGAGCCGCTGCACCCAGCAAGGGAACGAGGCGCGAAATGCGTTTCATCAAGAAACTATGAATTGGTTCATTGTGAAAAATAACCAGAGAAAAATAGCCAATGAAAAGATGGGCACATCTCAAGGTTCCTTTTTTTGCAGCGGCAGGGATTCTAAATATTCCCTTCATGATTAATGGGGCTTTTTGTGCCGATCTGGTCTATTTCCCGTAGCTTTTGATCTCCAGTCAGGCCTTTGCCAGCTAAGCAGCATACCCAAAAAGCGTGATGGGCTCAAAAATGGCATGGGATCAAACGTGGCAATCAGGCTCTGTCTCTGCCTTTTTCTCTTTGCCCATTGCCCATGTCTCTCAACACAATCCCAGCAGCTGCTTCAGCCAAACAGTCGATTCAGCACAACAGCTCATCAACTTGAACAGCTGATTCTCTTGAATAGCTCATTGATGACCACAGCCCATTCACGAGAACAGCACTTTCACGAGAACAGCCAACCAAACTGAAAGTGCTTGAGATCCTCCATTGAGCGCGGATCCTGAATCATCGGCCTGAAGGGCTGGCACTGATTGCCAAGAAGCTTGTCAGAACCAACTTGCAGATCACGAATCAACGAGGCCTGGCCTGATGACATTCGGCAACAAGATCAGACCTATCAAGATCAAACCTATCCAGATCAGTCCATCCAGAGAAAACCGCTATTCAGAAAGCCATCAAAAGCAACAAAAGCACTATTTTCTCGAGCTTCTGTAGCATCGAATACATTGCTACGCAACATCGCGGTTAGCGAATACGGGAAATCCAGAGCAATATCAACTCACGGCTTTTGCCGTTAATGTGTGAGGACCAAATGAAACTCTTCCAGCAACTGCTGGTTGCGCCTGCCGCCCTGGGGCTTCTTGCTCCTATGGCTGCTAACGCAGCAGATCTGAACATTGAAGGGATGACCGAGTATTCGGCACCCAGTGAGCAGGTCACCAGCATCACCCAATTCTCAGACGTCTACCCCACTGACTGGGCGTATCAGGCTCTGAGCAACCTGATCGAGCGCTATGGCTGTGTTGCCGGTTATCCCAACGGCACCTACCGCGGCAACCGGGCGATGACCCGTTACGAGGCTGCTGCTCTTCTGAATGCATGTCTCGACCGTATCTCTGAGGTCACCGACGAACTGCGTCGCCTGATCAAGGAAT
>DASCPR010000184.1:0-4850 GCA_036012625.1 Prochlorococcaceae cyanobacterium Fu_MAG_50 | reverse complement strand
AATGTGAGGCCGATCAACTTTTCAGGGGATTCTCGCCCCTATGGAATGGCTTCCAATGGATACAAAAAAGGTAAAGCCCCAAATGATGATTTTATCTGCATTGCCTATGACTGCGCAGATGAAAACAATCTGCTCAGTGTTAGAGCGGCCGCAACTTATAACACTCTCAATGATCCTCGTAATCCAACCTCCGGTAACTTCTTCAGTTTTGGTACTGAGCAATTCGTCAGTGTTGGAGAACACTCGCCCACGTTCAACCGTTTGCGAGCCAGTTACACCCAGTTCTTCCCGGTCAATTGGCTGAAGTTTGCCAAGGGTTGCCGTCCCAAGCCTGGTGAAAAGGCCAACTGTCCTCAGGCCATTGGTGTGCAGCTCAAGGCGGGTACGGTCCTCGGCCAGCTGCCCCCCTATGAGGCCTTCTGTCTGGGTGGTCCGAATTCGGTTAGGGGTTGGTACGACTGTGATCTGGCCGTGGGGCGCAGCTTCGGGGAAGCGACCATTGAATATCGCTTCCCGATCATCAGCATCTTTGCCGGTGAACTGTTCATCGATGCCGGTACAGATTTCAATTCCCAGGAGAATGTGCCTGGAAATCCCGGCGAGTTACTGAAGAAGCCCGGTTCCGGGATCTCTGTTGGTACAGGTGTGATCATCACCACCCCCGTCGGTCCGCTGCGTCTTGAGGTGGCCAGTCAGAATTTCACCGGTGACTGGCGTTTCAATCTCGGTGTGGGCTGGAAGTTCTAGGTGTGATCTGGCCTGAGACTTACGACGGTGACTGGACACTCGCCGGAGTCGCCCATCGCAGTGGAATCGGCTTGCATCGTGGGGAAACCGCAGAGATCCATCTGCGGCCTACGGACCAGCCTGGATTTCAAGTTCGCTGGAGCGACGCTCGATCAGCTTGCGTGAGCCTGGCTCCTGATCAGGTGCGAGAGAGTCAGCTCTGCACCACTCTCGATTTCGGTCACAGGCGCCTGGCCACCGTCGAGCATCTGCTGGCGGCCCTGGCTGGTTGCGGCCTGACCCATGTGGAGATCGAGGTGTCTGGAGAAGAGGTGCCACTGTTGGATGGATCTGCGCTGGGCTGGGTTGAAGCGATTGCAGAGGTGGGGCTCACCCCGGCTTCAACCCCCCGTCAACAGCCTCCCAAGCTGGAGGTCCCCCTGGTCTGCCATCGCGGCAGCAGTGTGATCACCGCAACCCCCGCAGATCGCTTCAGCATTGTCGGTGTGATCGATTTCCCTCAGCCCGTGATTGGACAACAGATGCTGGCGTTGGAGCTAACGCCGCAGCGATTCGTTGATGAGCTTGCTCCTGCAAGGACTTTCGGCTTTCGTGAGCAGGTGGAGATGCTGCGGGCTGCAGGCCTGATTCAGGGAGGTGCTCTCGATAATGCCCTTGTCTGTGATGGTGACCATTGGTTGAATCCACCCTTGAGATTTGAGGATGAACCCGTGCGCCATAAGCTTCTAGATCTGATCGGTGACCTGGCTCTGGTGGGATTGCCCAAGGCCCAGGTGCTTGTCTATCGCGGTTCCCATGGACTGCATACCGATCTTGCCTCTGCTCTCGTTGCTGTCTCCCCTTCTCTTCAGCCTTGACTGATCCATCTCCCCCGTCCGTGGTTCTGAACAGTGAGCAGATCATGGGACTGCTCCCTCACCGTTATCCCTTCGCCCTTGTGGATCGTCTGATCGAGTACGAATCCGGCCATCGGGCTGTGGCGATCAAGAATGTCACCATCAATGAGCCTCAGTTTCAGGGCCATTTCCCGGGTCGGCCTCTGATGCCGGGTGTGTTGATCGTCGAGGCGATGGCCCAGGTCGGTGGCCTGATCGTGACCCAGATGCCTGACCTGCCCAAGGGGTTGTTCGTTTTTGCTGGTATTGATGGGGTCCGTTTCCGCAGGCCAGTGGTTCCCGGTGATCAGTTGGTGATTGCATGTGAATTGCTCAGCCTCAAACGGCAGCGTTTCGGCAAAGTCAGGGCAGAGGCTTCTGTTGAGGGTCAGTTGGTCTGCTCTGGCGAGCTGATGTTCTCCCTTGTGGACTGAGCGCTATGAGTGAGCGGAGCACTACACCAGCAATCATTGGCCAAAGCTCGACACAGGTGCACCCCACGGCTGTGGTTGATCCCAGGGCAGAATTGTCTTCCGGGGTTGTCATCGGTCCTGGGGCCATCGTGGGCCCCGAGGTGAGAATCGGCAGCGATTCCTGGATCGGGCCCCATGTCGTGCTTGATGGCCGTTTGAGCATCGGAGCCAGGAACAGGGTGTTCCCCGGTGCCTGTATCGGCCTTGAACCTCAGGATCTCAAGTACCGGGGAGCGCCGACGGAGGTTGTGATCGGTGCGGATAACACCATTCGTGAATACGTCACGATCAATCGAGCCACCGATGAAGGCGAGCAGACCCGCATCGGTGATCAAAACCTGCTGATGGCCTACTGCCATCTAGGCCATAACTGTGAACTTGGCGATGGCATCGTCATGTCCAACAGCATTCAGGTGGCGGGACACGTGGTGATCGAAGACCGTGCTGTGATCGGCGGCGGCCTGGGGATCCATCAGTTTGTGCATATCGGCAGGCTCGCCATGGTCGGGGGCATGACCAGGGTTGATCGTGATGTGCCGCCTTTCTGTCTCGTTGAAGGTCATCCGGGTCGGGTGCGGGGTCTCAACCGGGTCGGGTTGCGGCGCAGCCGACTTGATCAGAATGGTGATGGTGGAGAACTGCGTCAGCTCCAGGACATCTGGAACCTGATTTATCGTTCAGATCATGTCCTAGCCGAGGGCCTGAAGCTGGCACAACAGCAAGCGCTGATGCCTGCTGCAGACCATTTCTGTTCTTTCCTCGAGGCGTCGATGGCCACTGGGCGACGTGGCCCGATGCCTGTGATCACCTCGAATCGCTGATGGTTCGAATTTTGATCAGTACCGGAGAGGTCTCTGGTGATCTGCAGGGAAGTCTTTTGATCAAAGCCCTTCACAGGCAAGCGGCAAGGCGATCATGGTCATTGGAGATTGTTGCGCTCGGTGGGCAGCGCATGCAGAACGCCGGTGCCGAACTGCTCGCGGACACAGCCCCGATGGGGGCGATCGGACTCTGGGAAGCGGTGCCCCTGATCCTGCCCACACTCAGGCTTCAAGGCCGTGTGGACGAGCTGCTCAAGGATCGGCCGCCGGATGTGGTGGTGATGATCGATTACATGGGAGCCAATGTGCGTCTTGGACGCAGGTTGCGGCGTCTGCTGCCGAAGGTTCCGATCATTTACTACATCGCCCCCCAGGAATGGGCCTGGCGCTTCGGTGAAGGCGGAACGACAAGGCTGCTCAACTTCACCGACCAGATCCTGGCGATCTTTCCGGCGGAGGCGGAGTTCTATGCCGGTCGTGGCGCCAGGGTGACCTGGGTTGGTCATCCATTGGTGGACACGTTGCATCAGCGACCGCAGCGTGATCAGGCTCGTCGCCAGTTCGGCCTTGAGGCTGAGCAGCGATTACTGCTGCTGCTGCCCGCCTCCAGATCCCAGGAGATGCATTATCTGATGCCGACGCTCACAGCCGCTGCCGCCCTGCT
Source organism: Prochlorococcaceae cyanobacterium Fu_MAG_50 (assembly GCA_036012625.1). Lineage (GTDB taxonomy): Bacteria > Cyanobacteriota > Cyanobacteriia > PCC-6307 > Cyanobiaceae > DASCPR01. The sequence continues at coordinate 1,270 of DASCPR010000184.1, read as the reverse complement.
TCAGCAGCGTGATCCTTCTCTGAAGGTGATCGTGCCGGCGGGGTTGCCCAGTTTCGAGAATCCTTTGCGGCAGGCGCTGCAGCTGGCAGGGGTGAGGGGCACGGTGATCAATGCCGCAGAGGTTGATGCACTCAAAGCCAGTCTTTATGAAGCTGCGGACCTGGCTTTGGGTAAATCGGGAACGGTGAATATTGAACTGGCGCTCCGGGGGGTCCCCCAGGTGGTGGGCTACCGGGTGGGTCGGATCACTGCAGCTGTGGCGCGCCATCTGCTGCGCTTTCAGGTGGATCACATCTCGCCGGTGAACCTGTTGCTGAATGAACGGCTGGTGCCTGAACTCCTTCAGGATGGGTTCACTGCTGAGCACTTCGTGGAACAGGCGATTCCGTTGCTTGAGGACCCGCAGCGCCGCAAGCTGATGCAGGAAGGCTATGAAAGATTGCGTCAGATCCTTGGCTCCCCTGGGGTGACAGATCGTGCGGCTGGGGCAATCCTCGATCAGGTGAAGCGATGAGATCACCAAGGTTTCGCCTGCTCGCCGGCTTGATGCCCCTGCTCCTGGGCTTGCTTCTGTTCGGGGGCGCTGCAGGTGCCTTGGCTGCCGTTGAGGAGGCGGTGCTGGCAGGGGGATGTTTCTGGTGCCTTGAGCATGATCTCGAGGTGCTGCCTGGGGTGCTTGCGGTGGAGAGTGGTTACACCGGCGGGCATCTGGATCATCCCAGCTATCGGCAGGTCAGCTCCGAGACCACCGGCCACCAGGAAGCGGTGAGGGTTGAATTTGATCCCGCCAGGATCAGCTATGCCCAGATATTGCGCAGTTACTGGCGCAATGTTGATCCCCTCGATGGCGAAGGGCAGTTCTGCGATCGTGGCGACTCCTATCGAGCGGTGATCTTCACCGCCGGTGAGGAGCAGGCTGAAATCGCCCGTGATTCAGCGCGATTGGCCGCTGCAGAGCTTGTCAAGCCCCTCAGCACCCTGGCAGTGCAGATCCGCCCCCTTAGCCGTTTCTGGCCGGCGGAGGGCTATCACCAGGATTTCGCTGAGCGCAACAGCATCAAATACAACTTCTATCGCTTCAGCTGTGGCAGAGATCGCCGTCTGGACGAGATCTGGGATGTCAAGGCCCGATCAGGTGAAGATTGGCTGCATTAAATCGTCGGAAAATAAGGAAAATATAAAGACGGCCTTTGGGCCTTTTTGAGCCACTTTCCAGTCGAGGTACGGTTTTTCACCCAAGACTAGGCTTGGAAACCTGCTTACCATGATC
>DASCPR010000183.1:0-4376 GCA_036012625.1 Prochlorococcaceae cyanobacterium Fu_MAG_50 | reverse complement strand
GGCATGATCAGTGATCCGGCAGCGATCACGGCGATCGTGGAGGAGTTGCTGGCGGCGCACCCCGAGGAGGTGGAGGCTTTCCGTGGCGGTAAGAACAAACTGCAGGGCTTCTTTGTTGGTCAGTTGATGAAGAAAACCGGCGGCAAGGCGGATCCCAAACTCGCCAATCAGATCCTCAGCCAGAAGTTGAAGGGCTGAGCCTTGTCAGCGCACTTCAGCTGATGCCTGTAGATCGGCTGTGACCATCCACCTGGGAGATGAGATCTGCAAGCGTGCCGTTGTTGTTGATGACAAGATCGGCAAGCTCCCGTTTGCGTTGCATCGGCCATTGGCTGCTGATGCGCGCTGATGCCTCAGCTGGGCTGAGTGCATCTCTGGCGATCAGGCGTTGCAGCTGAACGGTCTGATTGCAATCAATCAGCCACACCTCCGTGCAGAGGGTCTGTAGGCCCGCTTCGAAGAGCAGTGGAATCATCAGCACCAGCACGGGCTCTGTGGCCAGGTGTTGCATCTCCTTCAACAGTTGTGCCTGCACAAGTGGATGAATCAACTCCTCCAGCCAGTGGCGTTCGTTCTGATCAGCGAAGACGATCCGTCCCAGGGCTTTTCTGTCGAGCTCAGGCTCTGAGGCGTTGTGCTGGTCTGCTGAAGCAACCTTGCTGCCATAGCGATCCAGCACTGCAGCTGTGGCGGCTGTGCCAGGGGCCAGGGCCTGCCGGGCCATCTGGTCCGCATCCAGCACCGGTAGCCCCTTGTCAATCAGCAGCCTGGCGACGCTGCTCTTGCCGCTGGCGATGCCGCCCGTGAGGCCGATGCGTCGTTGAGGGGATAACAACCCAGGTGCCATGGTGTGGAGTCTGCTGGAATCGTTCAGCTGAGCCATTGCTCCAGTCTGAACAGCTTGTTGACAGGTGAGCGCTGGATTCGTCGCACGGGGCCGAGATCGATTGCCCTGGTTTAGTTTTCAGCGCTTCAGGATCTATTCAAGGCTGGCTTGAGGGGCTGCTGGCGGCCGTGGAGCCAGGATTGGGGCAGGTCTGCGTGGCGGCATGCTTCACAACTGGCAATCCATTCCCGGTGGCATCACGGCCCCCAGGGGCTTTCTTGCAGCGGGCATCACTGCAGGCCTGAAAGTTTCAGGGGCTCCAGACCTCGCTTTGCTGGTAGCCCCTGAAGACTCAGTCTGTACAGGCACGTTCACCAGCTCCGTGGTGCGGGCAGCTTGTGTGGACCTCTGTGCTGATCGTCTCAGGGCCACGGCTGGCCGCGTCCGGGCGGTGCTGATCAATTCCGGTCAAGCCAATGCCTGCACAGGGGAGCGCGGCCTGCTTGACAGTCAACAGGCCACCCATGCCCTGGCGGCGCAGCTGGGGCTGAGGGATCAGCAGGTGTTGATCGCTTCCACCGGGGTGATCGGCGTGCCGATCCCGATGTCAACCCTGTTGAGTGGATTGGAGCCCCTGGTCGCGGGGCTTTCCCCCGCAGGCGCTGAGGCGGCTGCAGGGGCGATCCTCACCACCGATCTGGTGAAGAAGCAGATCGCTGTGGAGGCTGATCTGGCCGGCCGGCGGGTGCGGATCGGTGGCATGGCCAAGGGGTCCGGGATGATCCATCCGGACATGGCCACCATGCTGGGCTTCATCAGTTGCGATGCCGGCATCGAGCCCAGCCTCTGGCAGGGGATGGTGCAGCGGGCCGTCGCTCGCTCCTTCAATGCCATCACTGTTGATGGCGACACCAGCACCAATGACACCCTGCTGGCCTTTTCAGCAGGAGAGCCCCTGCAACCGCAACATTTCTCTGCCCTGGAGCAGGGGCTCACATCAGTGGCCCAGTCTCTCGCTAGAGCGATCGCCCGGGATGGCGAAGGCGCCACCTGCCTGATCGAAGTGCAGGTGGAGGGGAGCGCCAACGAAGCAGAGGCCTTGCGGATCGCTCGCACGGTCTGTGGATCGTCGCTGGTGAAAACTGCAGTGCATGGCCGTGATCCCAACTGGGGCCGCATTGTGGCGGCGGCAGGCCGTGCCGGTGTTCGCTTTGAGCCTGAGCTTGTGGCGCTCTGGTTGGGGACCCATCAATTGATGGCCCATGGTCAGCCCCTCAGCTTTGATCGATCTGCGGCCAGTCAGTACATGCAGGATCGGGCTGCAGGCGAGTATTTAATCGATGACACTGTGGTGATTCGTCTTCGGGTGGGAGATGGCCCTGGCGCAGCGCTCGCCTGGGGATGCGATCTCTCTGATCAATACGTGCGCATCAACGCCGATTACACGACTTGATTCAATCACTCCTGTGCGCAAGAGATTGCAACGGGAATGGATCCAGATCGCTGTATGGAAGCAGTGTTAGGGATAGCAAGAGTTGAGTTGGTCTGCTCTGTTCACCTGGACAGCATGTCCCGGCTTGTGTCTTTGCGGCGGGCCACCGCCTCTGAAAAAGTGGGTCTAACCAATGCGTCAGACCTGCTCCAATCTGCAATCGATCGGGATTTCTGGTTACCCTGTGTCGCCACTCATTGTTGAGGCGGTTTCCTGATTGCCCCCTCGAACGAGCATTGAATCAAGCGAGCTGTGTGTAAGGCTTTCTTCACAAATCTAATGACACTCTTGCCTGAGCTTTTCCAAAACTTGAATTGTTTCCTGGATTGAATGTCGCGCAACCTATTGGTCTGCCATAAATCACCGATGATGTTCAGTGCAACTAAATCCAGATCTTCAGTGGAACTGAGGTCAATCTCAGCTTTCGAGAAGCGAAGTTTGTCTTTTGACCATAGGTATTTCCGGCCTGGGAAGAACTCCGCACGAATTTTTGAGTCTGAGTCTGCAAAGAAATTTTCATATTCATCAAACTGATTTTTCGTAGGCGTGAATCTAGAGCAGTTCATTGTGCGCGCTTGGACAAATCTCCGCAGCTGCCCCCGCATGGGATTTGGCTTGTTATCGATGAAGGCTGGGAATCGCTGATTAAGATGCCATAAATACTTCATGCCCAGGAGTGATAGCGTTTCATTCTTTTTCTCTGGTGTCTCCAGGCTGCTGCAATCAGCAATGCCAATTTGAGTGGCAAAGTCAGAAATCAGATCTCCATCGACAAAATCTTCTTTTTGAAACAGTCTTACTCTGAAAGAAGAATCCGGGAAGCATTCTTGCCAGCGTTGAAGCGTGAGTGCATGATTGAATGCATCTATGGAATGTTGCTCGCGGGCAGGGGCTAAGCCCTGCTGATTATATCCGCATTTGAGAGTCGTTGATAGTGATGAAATGGCACTCAGGATTGGCTTGCGTAAATAAATGATCACAGTCACATGCTCAAAAAGGCTGTGTAATAAACTCCTTAGGCGACTTATCTCCTCGTGTGTCGTCAGCCTGGAGTGGAGTTGCTCACTTGATAAAACCCAAACAGCGCTTTTGTTGCTTGTGTTGTTGACTTCGCGCTTGAATGCATCCCATCGCCCTGCAATGGCTCGCCTCCTTTTTTCCAGAGACTTAAATTGTTGAGACAATATAATGTCGTCTACCTGGTTCTCATTGTATGCGATCGCAGGCAACCACCTGTGATTGCCGTAGCCTTCGTTGAGGGTCGTTGACGTGAAAATGCCGATCGAACGAAGCTTGAAATAGTTATCACTTAAAAATTGTTGGATTGATGTTGTGCCTGTTTTTTCTGTGCCAATATGAAGGAACAATTGTGGTTTGTTCGCCATCGTTGAGGGGGTGATGGGTTGATTAATCCTAGCTCAACTGTTGGCATAGTTGAAAGCCGCAGCCATTGTGCCAATCCCCTCAAGCCAACTTGCTTCTGGCTTCTTCTTTCTCCAGCACCTTCAGTTTTCTGTATTAGGCATCGTCAACTGAATGCAGGTCTTTATCAAGTCAGCTCATGACAGTTGTGCAGGCAAGATTCATCGTCTGTGAGTGGGAGATTGGATGTCAGCTTCGCAAAGGGCCTGCAGAACATTGAGCTTGGGATGATGTTGATCTTGGCGTGAATGGGTTGCTGTACCCGTATTCCCAGTCATGTAAAGGACACTGATTGACCTATCGCAGCAGCATGAACATCACATCTTGTGACAAGGCTTTTGCGGGCCTTGCCCTTCACCTCTGTATGGATCTGAGCAAGCACATCGCTGAGCTGCCTTTGGCTTGTCAACAGGTTCTGAAGCCCTTAATCAATGGCCGCCCATCGCCGCATCAAAGCTGCCTAGTGACGTCTGACCTGGATGTTCGATCCCTGAAGAGGCAAACAGCCAGCAGAACGCAACCAGGGAAGTGAATAGAATCAGACTTGATCGAGTCATCCGCATGCCCGATAAGCCTCACGACCTGCTGAACAAGGTCCATTACTTTCAAAGCCATGAAGGGGTCCTGATCGGGACC
>DASCPR010000182.1:0-3255 GCA_036012625.1 Prochlorococcaceae cyanobacterium Fu_MAG_50 | reverse complement strand
TGTGGGGATCGGATCATCGATACTCAGCACCATCACCGCCTCGCCTCGCACAATCCGGCGCCCCACCTGCATCGCCGCGATGTTGACGTTGTGCTCACCGAGCAGGGAACCAAGGCCGCCGATGATGCCTGGCATGTCCTGGTGCCGGGTGAACAACATATGTCGACTGGGAGACACGTTCACAGGAAACTCATCGATGCTGGTGATGCGCAGATCACCATCGGCAAAGACAGCACCGGTGACACTGTGACCTGCCTGGTCGCCACGGGTGGTGAGCTGAAGCGAACCACCGGCGAAATCACGACTGGAATCATCCTTAACCTCCAGCACATTGATGCCGCGGCCCTTGGCTTCCAGGGACGCATTGACGTAGTTGATCCGCTCCCCCAGAGCCGTGGTGAGCAAGCCTTTCAATGCAGCCACGACGAGGGGCTGGGAGGGGTGCTCGGCAAACTCCCCCTGCAGGCGAACCTCCAGTTCCTTGACATGCCCTGCCGAGAGCTGACTCACCAGCAGCCCCAGGGTTTCAGCAAGCTGAAGATGGGGTTTCAAGCGTTCCATGATCTCGGCACTGAGGCCTGGAATATTCACAGCGCTGCGGGCAGGCAAGCCGAGAAGAACATCCCGGATCTGCTCAGCCACATCCGTGGCGACGTTCTCCTGGGCTTCGGCCGTGGATGCACCCAGATGGGGCGTGAGAATCAAACGGTCTGCAACGGAACGCAGCGGAGAGTCAGCGACCAGGGGCTCAGTGGCATACACATCGAGAGCGGCTCCGGCGATCACGCCTTTGCTGACGGCATCCGCCAGGGCTGATTCGTCAACAATGCCTCCGCGGGCACAGTTCACCAGGCGGGCGTTCGACTTCATCGTCTGCAGCAGGGCTGCATTGACCAGATTTTCAGTCTCCGGAGTGCGGGGAAGGTGCAGGGTGATGTAATCAGCCTGCTCAAACAGGGGGGCCAGCTCCGTCAGACGCACCTGCATCTGCTGGGCTCTCTCAAGGGAGATGAAGGGGTCATAGGCGATCACTTCCATCCCCATGGCCTTGCCCACCCTGGCCACATGGGAACCGATCTTGCCCAGACCGACAACACCGAGAACCTTTTTATAAAGCTCATTGCCGACGTATTTCTTGCGATCCCAGCCACCGGCCATGGTGCTGGCGTGGGCCTGGGGAACATGCCTGGAGAGGGCGAGCAGCAGGGCCAGTGCATGCTCTGCGGCGGCGATGGTGTTGCCCTCAGGAGAGTTCACCACCAACACTCCACGCTGAGTCGCCATCGGCACGTCAACGTTGTCCACGCCCACACCGGCCCGGCCGATGATCCGCAAACGACTGGCAGCTTCAATCACATCAGCTGTGACCTGCGTACCTGAACGGATCATCAAGGCGTCGTAATCAGCGATGATCGACCGGAGCTCCTCAGGGGAGAGACCGGGACGTTGATCCACTTGCGCCACCTGGCTGAGGATGTCGATCCCCGCCTGGTCGATGGGATCGGAAACCAGAACCTTCGTCATGAACAGTTGCAGCACTGCCGCTGGCAACTGTAGAGAGCAAATGGCTTAAGCCCATCCCATTGTCTTGACATGGATGAGAATGAAGAGTTGCCAAAGTGCTGAGACCGGGCCATCTGTGACCTGGGGAAGAGCGAGAGAACCTCTGCAGATGGCCTCTGTTTTCCTGGGAAAGCACGGCGCCAACGCCAGACTCGCTGCCTCTGCCGCAGAACCCGCAGCTGAGCAGGGTTGATGCTGCCGAGCGAAGAGTTATTGAAAGGCTGCCAGGACCCTCAAGGGATGCAGAGGCTCGTCCACCAGGCGGAAACCGTGCTCAGAACCTGGCAGTCGTCCTGGAGCCCATTCATTCCGGCTCAGTTGCGGGAGGAGGCGCTGCATCGCCTCGGCACGCTCAACGAGCTGCAGTTCAGCAGCGATGGGGGCTATCCCGGCGCTGAACGACAGCGGATCCACTGCTGCAGAAGCGATCAGGCCTCGACACTGAGCCCGGAGGCAACACCGATTGCAGGGCTGCTGGTGGAGGGGAATTTCCTCTTTGATCCGATCAGCCCAGCGGACCTTCGCCTGGCCCTCCACAGCCTGGGAGCTGCTGCAGACGGTCTCGGAGACATCTGGATCCGTGGTGACAGAGGTGGGCAGGCCATCTGTTCGCCAGAGCTCGCCAGTGAACTCGATGGGCAATGCGGCCTGGTCAGGGATGTTGAGATCCGCTGTGAGGCCATCAACCGAGAGCAATTGCAACTGCCTGCCACGCGCCTCAAACGACGCCTTAACAGTGTCGAGGCCTCATGCCGATTGGATGCCATCGCTTCTGCAGGATTCGGCATCTCACGGGCCAAGGTCGTGAACCAGATCAAGGATGGTCGCCTGCGCCTCAACTGGACACCAGTCAGACAGGCAAGTCGGGAGCTTGTGGTTGGCGATTGCCTCCAACTTCAGGATCGCGGTTGCCTTGAGGTGATCGCCCTGGAATTGACCAAACGTCAACGCTGGCGGGTCGAAATGATCAGGAGCTGATCAAGCGGCCGCCGCTTGCCAAGCAGCCGATTGCACAGCGGACCAGGCTCTGGTGCTGGATCTTTCTCTGAGTCTGAGAGATGAAATCGCCACTGCGCCGAACCACTGCCTCAATCAAATTGGTCGCTGGTGTAGATATGGGTGCAGACCGGCCTTGGGCAGGATCCGTTCAAGCCTTATCAACGGCCTTTTAGGCAAGTTTTAGGTACGAACCGGAGCCCGGAATCCCCAAAAGTCAGTCAGGGGCGATTAGCTCAGAGGTAGAGCACTACCTTGACACGGTAGGAGTCACTGGTTCGATTCCAGTATCGCCCATCCCCCTTTGAGGGCAGCAGTGGTGATCGCACGCACATTGGTGGTGGGGCTCGGTCGCTCCGGCATCGGTGCAGCGCGTTTGCTTCAGGCCCAGGGCCAGAACGTCACGGTTCTGGAAAAAGCTGCTGGCCCTGAGCAACAACGCCTTGCCGCAGATCTCCGCAACCAGGGCATTGAGGTCGAGCTCGCTCAAGAACTCGATCTCAACAGCTTCCAGCCCTGGATTGAGCAACTCAACAGCGTTGTAATCAGCCCTGGAATCGCCTGGGACCATCCCACCCTCGAGGAACTGCGCCAACGAGGGGTTGTGATCAAAGGTGAGATGGCCGTGGCCTGGCAGAGCCTGCAGCAGCTGCCATGGGTGGGCATCACCGGCACAAACGGCAAAACCACAGTGAC
>DASCPR010000181.1:0-12045 GCA_036012625.1 Prochlorococcaceae cyanobacterium Fu_MAG_50 | reverse complement strand
AGTCAGTTCTATGCGTGTGGTCCAGTGGTCGTAATCGGGATCCCTTCCTTCGGTGATCGCCGTCAATTTTTCGCGCAGAGCATTCATCACTGGCCGTTCTGAACTGAGATGGGTTGACTCCAGTTGTCTGATTGGGGTGATCTTCGCAGCTGTACCAGTAAGAAAGACTTCGTCCGCGATGAACAATTCCGTCTTATCCACCGGTCGTTCGATCACTGAAATATTCATCGATTTTGCCAGCTCAATCACACTGGCACGGGTGATCCCTTCGAGGATGTCCTGATCAACCCCTGGTGTGATCAGTTGTCCATCTCTGACGATAAATAGATTCATTCCACTGGCTTCACTGACCTTCCCCCTGCTGTTGAGCAGCAGAGCTTCGTCGAATCCACTCAGAACGGCCTCCGTCTTGGCCAGTGAGCTTGTGATGTAGGCACCACTGATCTTGCCCCGTAGAGGCAGTGATCGATCCTCCTGCCGCGTCCAGCTGCTCATCCGACAACTGACTCCCTCCGGTGAGAGGTAGTCACCCAGTTCAAGGCCATAGATCAAAAAATCGCTCTCAATGTTGTGGAGGCGTGGAGCGATGCCGAGATCACTTGTGTAGAAAAAGGGCCTGAGATAGATGGGCTTGGTCGGCCGATTGGCCCGCAGCATCGCCGTGAGCGCTTCCATCACCTGAGCTTCAGTCAGCTCGGCTAGCAACAGCTTTGCGCTCTGACTGAGACGACGGGCATGTCGATCGGCTCTGAACAGCAGCAGCTGGTCTTGATTCCTTGGATCAGGGATTGCCCGCATGCCACCGAATGCACCGGTTCCGTAGTGCAGAGCGTGGGTCGCAACTGAGATCTTCGCCTGATCAAAGGGAACGCATTTGCCCTCAAACCAGGCATAGGGAAGAAAATGATGCATCTCTGGTGCGGCCATCCTGGCCAAATCTTCTCACCGCCGGGTCCTGCAGCTAGAGCTCACGGCACAAGAATGGATAGATGCATCGACTTGCCAGCCTGCCAGGGGCGACTCCAGCTGAAGATGTGGCGTTGGTGGAACAGCCCCCGGCGCCTGTCCTGCTGCTCAGCAGTGCGATCACAGACATCTCCACCCTTGCCTCAGTCCTCGAGCTGGACGATCAACAGATCTGGCACAACGAGATCCGTGCCCTGCCCCTTGCAGCCCTCGAACATCCCGCCCAGGTTGATCATTACCTGGCGTCAACCGCGGAAAATGCTGAGCTGATCATCGTTCGTCTGCTCGGAGGGCGGGGGCACTGGAGTTACGGACTCGAGCAATTGCAGCTCTGGCAGAGCCGCTCAGGGGATCGTCAACTGCTTGTTCTGGCAGGAACAGAGGATCAGAACGCAGATCTTCATGGCCTTGGCAGTTGCACGCTGGAGCTGGCAGAGCGCCTTGCTGCCCTGCTGAGGGAAGGTGGACCCAACAACATGGCGGCCCTGCTGCGCGTTGTTGCTGACCTTCTCGATGGCAGGGAGGTTGACCCAGGGCTGATCACTGTTGAAGCCATGGCTGATCCATCACCCTGGGACTGGCGTCAGGATCCAGGCGAGAAGGTTGGCGTAATTCTCTATCGCGCCCTTGCCCGCGCCGGCGATCTGGCTTTCCCCGCAAGTCTCAACCGCAGCCTGCGCGCCAAGGGCCTCTGCCCAAGGGCGCTCTGGGTCAGCAGCCTGAGGGATCCCCTGGTTCAGCAGGCGGTGAAACATCAACTGGCAAGGGAGAAGGTGGCAGCGGTGTTGACCACAACCTCCTTCGCTTCCGTTCAGTTTGATGAGGCCGGCCTTGGCGCGCCCCTCTGGGATGAACTGAATGTGCCTGTACTGCAGGTGATCAGCTGTGGCAAGTCAAGGGATCAATGGCTTGCCAGCAGCCGCGGACTTGATCCCCTTGATCTCTCCCTGCAGGTGGTGCTGCCTGAGCTTGATGGTCGGATCACAACGCGTCCCTGCGCCTTCCGTGAGGTTCGTGAAGCCAATTCGAGTCTTGCCACAGCAGTGCAGGGTCTCAAGTCAGACCCAGAAGGGCTCGCCTGGGTTGTAGACCATGTCAGGGCCTGGATCGACCTTCGTCAGACAGCACCCAGGCAACGGTGCGTCGGCCTGGTGCTCGCCAACTATCCCTGTCGTGATGGTCGGATTGCCAATGGCGTTGGCCTCGATACCCCCACCAGCACGGCCTCGATCCTGGCTTGGCTTCAGAGCAGTGGCCATGACCTCGGCACGGAACCGCTTCCCCAGGGTGGCAAGGCTCTGATGGGCCGCCTGCTCAGCTCCAGAACCAATGACCCGGAAAGTCAGACACGCCCTCCCCTTGACCATCTTCCCCTTGAGCTCTATCAGACCTGGTGGAGCAGTGTTGGCGATGAAGCCCGAGCCCTGATAGAGCAGCGCTGGGGTTCCCCGGATCAGGCGATCGATCTTGAAGCCGATGGCTTCCCCATTCATGGCATCAGCCTGGGGCGGATCGTGGTGCTGATTCAACCGAGTCGAAGTTATGACGCCGATCAGCTCAGTGATCTGCATTCCCCAGACCTGCCGCCCCCCCATCGCTATCTCGCCCAGTACCTCTGGATGCGATTGGTGCATGGCACGCAACTGCTGATTCACGTTGGCAAGCACGGCAGTGCCGAATGGTTGCCTGGCAAGGGCGTGGGTCTCAGTGCCGACTGTGGGCCCCAGCTGGCCCTCGGGCCGGTTCCCCATCTCTATCCGTTCATTGTCAACGATCCTGGAGAGGGGTCCCAGGCGAAACGCAGGGGCCACGCCGTGATCCTTGACCATCTCACGCCACCCCTTGGTCGAGCCGGGCTGCACGGCCCTCTGCTGAAGCTTGAGGCGTTGATGGATGAGTATGTCGAAGCCTCCCAGCTGGGAGCTGAGCGCACCGACAGTCTTGAAACCCAGTTGATCCGTCAGCTTGAGGAACTCAACTGGCCAGACCTGCCCCCCAATCCAGGGGACGGCAGCAGCAGCCAGAAGGCCCTGGTGGATTGTTTTGACCGCGCTGAAACCTATCTGTGTGAACTCAAGGAATCACAGATCCGCACCGGCCTGCATCGCCTTGGTCAACGTCCATCCCCAGAGGCTGAACTTGAATTGATGGCGGCACTGGCCCGTTCACCCTCACCCCAGCATCAGGGCCTCACCCAGGCGATCGCCATCCGTCTCGGTCTGAGCCTGGATCCCTGGAGAGAGGAGGAGGGCGACAGTCTTGAAATCGCTGATCAAGCCAAACTCATCGATCTTGGCGTCCATAACCCACGCCGGGTTGGTGATGCCATCCCCTGGCTGGAGGATCAGGCCATGGCAATGCTCAGGCTTCTGCTTTACCCAGAAGCTGAGCTGCAAGCCGATGGAGTTGAGCTCTGTCAGCAACTCAGGCAGTGGCTGCACACCTGTCCTGAGGACCCCCTGCTCGTCTACCTGCGTCGGGATCTCTGGTTGCGGCTGCGATCCTGCGGGGAACAGGAGCAGCAGTCCCTGCTCAACGGCGTTGAAGGGGGCCGTCTGGCCAGTGGACCATCAGGGGCACCCACCCGTGGCAGACCGGAGGTCTTGCCGACCGGTCGCAATTTCTATTCCATCGATCTCAGGGGGCTGCCGACCGAGGCCGCCTGGGATCTGGGTCGCCGCAGTGCGGAACTGTTGCTGGATCTTCATCTACTCGAGCAGGGGGAAGCGATGACCCATCTGGCACTTTCTGTCTGGGGCACGGCAACGATGCGCAATGGTGGGGAAGACATCGCCCAGCTGTTCGCCCTGATCGGTGTCCGTCCCATATGGGACGGTCCGACCCGCAGGATGATCGATCTGGAGGTGATCCCCCTGGATCTTCTCTGCAGAGCGAGGGTTGACGTGACCCTGAGAATTTCAGGTCTGTTCAGGGATGCCTTCCCTCAGCTTGTCGGTTGGGTGAATCAAGCCCAACAGCTGGTGGCCGCTCTCGACGAACCCTCGGAGCTGAACCCCCTGGCGGAGACCACCCGCTGCGAAGGCCCCCAGGGGCGGATCTACGGATCGGCACCCGGTGCCTATGGAGCGGGTCTTCAGGCTTTGATTGATTCCGGAAACTGGGAGGACCGTTCCGATCTTGGCCAGGCCTTCCTGGCATGGAGTCAGTGGCGCTATGACGGCTCTGAAGAGCCGACACAAGACAGAGAGGGGCTTGAGCGCAGTCTTGCCCGGGTGCAGGTTGTTCTCCACAACCAGGACAATCGTGAACACGATCTGCTCGATTCCGATGATTACTACCAATTCCATGGAGGCCTGGCCGCTGCCGTAGAAACCGTTTCAGGCCGCAGACCAGATCTCTGGTTCGGGGATCATTCACGCCGGGAACGTCCTCGCCTGCATCGACTCGAGAAGGAGATCGACAAGGTGATGCGTTCAAGGTTGCTGAACCCCCGCTGGCTGAATGGCATGAAACAGCACGGCTACAAGGGCGCCTTTGAGATGGCGGCCAGCCTGGATTATCTGTTTGCCTATGACGCGGCAACAGATCGAATTCCTGACTGGTGTTATGGAGCTCTCTGTGATCAGTGGCTCATGGATGAAGACATCGTGGCCTTCATCCATGAGCACAACCCCTGGGTTCTCAGGGATATGGCAGAACGTTTGCTTGAAGCCTCAAACAGAGGGCTCTGGAAGGGGGCCGAACCCTCTCAGATCAGCAAGCTCAGATCCCTGGTGGTCGAGACAGAAGCAATGATCGAGAAGGGATCAATCAGTTATTGAGCTGCCGCACCATGGCCCTGAATGGATCAATGGAGCCAGGCTTGGTGTTCCAGGCAGACTGGGGTTTAGAGGTTTGCTCATCTTCATTCTTGAGTTCTGCCTTGCGTTCCCGGCGGGGTCCTGAATTGGCAGCTCTGAGTGAGTTGACGCCAAAGGAAGCACCTTCACCTCTGCGACGCTGATCGAAATCGTCCCGGGACAGTGACTGTGCGAAGGTCTTTTTCACGGCCTTCGGCACGCCGGAACCCACCCTGACTGTTCCCTGATCGGAGCCGGGATCACCGAGGCCCTCAGATTTAATATCGATCTTGGAATCCTTGGCATCAACAATGATCACGCTCTCCTTGTTGCCAGGGTTATCAGCGGTGCCTGGGAAGGTATGACGTATCGGCTTGCTTTCCCGCATGTAGTCGAGATCACCGAAAGAGGTTGAGGCGTCCGCATCAAGGAAATAGGAGTTGTCGTCCTTTTTCTTTTTTGGCGCGGCAGGCTTCTCATTCACGGCGTTGGTGGCCGAATCAGAGCGTGATTTGCGCAGACGATCGAAGAAGCCCATGCCAGGTGATCCTGTGATTCTCTGAACTTAGCGGCCACCAAGGTCATTTCCATGACTATCTGTGCCACACGTACGCAAAAGGCCAAGATTGGTCAGCTGACGATCGATGCTTTCACAGATGAAGGCTGACGGCTTCCAGGCTGGCTGCATGTCGTAGTCATACCAGGCTTCACCACCATCGAAGCCGAGCTCTGCGGCGGCATCGATCAGCTCAGCATGGCCAAGCCTGTATCGGGCTGGATGGGCGAGAACGGCCAGGCCTCCAGCCTCATGAATGGCCTTTTTGACAGTTTCCGCCCGTAAGGCCTCACCACGGGGAGCCTCACCATGGTTATAGGGCTGCAGGGCGCGATGACCGCACTCAAATCCAAGGGCGAGAACATGGACCAGGCACCCCTTGAGCAGGCAACTGATCTCCATGCCGCTCCAAAGCCTCGGGGCTTCAGTCTTGCTCTCAGGCCGTTGATCCAGCCATGCTGAGATCTGCCTGAATGCGCTGTCACTGTGATGATCGGTGACCGCAAGATGATCAAGGCCTCGTTCACAGGCCTGCTGGATCAGGGCGATCGGTTTAAGGCTGCCGTCACTGCATTGGGTATGACAGTGAAAGTTGAGTGTGTTGGGGCAACTATCCGGTCCGACAGTGTTCAGGATTGCCCTGAGGGGATGGGCCTCAGAGACCATGCTTTGGCTCGAGGTTGGCCTGTTCGCGGCGCAGGCGGCGCCAGCGGGCATAAAACTGAATCGTTCCAGCCATGAACACCACCAGACCAACCATGAACCAGGTGGCTGCTCCAGTGGGGAACTGACTCTTGAACACCACCAACATCACCACCAGCACAAGGATCAAGGTGGGTAATTCGTTCAAAGCCCTCAGTTGGCGACCACTCCACTGACAGTCATCTCGGCTCAACTGTCCCATTAACCGATAACAGAAGGCGTGATAAATGAGCAGTGCGGCAACAAGGCCCAGCTTGGCCTGCATCCATCCCTGTTGGAGCCAACTGGGCTGAGTGATCAGCAAGCCTGCTGCCATGACTACGGCAAGCACCATCCCAGGGGTCGTGATGATGTTGGCCAGTCGGCGTTCCATCAGGCAGTACTGACTGGTGAAAGCCTGACGCAGCTTGGGTTCGAACTCGTTGGCTTCAACGTGATAAATGAACAGCCTCACCAGATAGAACAGACCTGCAAACCACACCACCACGCCAACGATGTGGAGTGTCTTGAACCACAGGTAGGCCTCGGGAGGCAAGGTCATGGAGGCATTAGATGATCTTTTGACCATAGAGAGCGATCAGCTCTTTTTCTGCCAGCTCTGATCGTTCGATAAAAATCAGCCCAGCCGCTCTTTGCAGCACTTCTTTGCAGCGCCTCTTTGCAGCATGCTCTGCAGCATCTCGAGGAGCAGAGCTGGGTCGCGGCGTTGTTAAGGGAGCGTTGGTAAGGATTGCGTTGTTAACGACTGAGAATGAACCCACTGATAATCAAGGCCAATCCGAATCAAGGTCACTAAAAAAACGCTGGCGATTATGGCGTGAAGCGGTTTAGACTGTTTTCTGTGACTGGGTGAAGGAGAATGTCAGTGGGTGAATGAAGAAGACAATCGCCTCATTCCTCAGGTTTACTTTGTTGAGAAGGTGTCAGTAGCCGGCCCCGCAATAATCGCCAAACTGAAGATAATAGAAGCCAAAATAACCCCTTCAGGAGACAGGCTTAGACTCCTTCACTAGGGAACTGACTGCTTTGAATTCAGGCCTGTCTGCCCGCTCACACCATTCAAAGATCACCGCCTCAGTTGTTGTGATGGTGACTGAACTGGCGCGAAGTCTTGAGATGGCGTGTTCATGGTCTGAGTCGTTCCTGCTGCCAACGGCATCAACAGCAACAAAAACCTGAAAACCAGCGGTGATTAAATCCAGGGCTGTCTGCTGGACACAGACATGGGTCTCAATCCCACAGATGAGCACTTTAGAAAGGTGTTTCGCCTGAAGCTGTTCAATGAGCAGTTCAGATGCTGCGGAACTGAAATTCATTTTTTCAATAGCGGGCTGATCAATCCGCTCTGCCAATGCATCAATGGTTTGACCAAGGCGCAAGGGATTCTGCTCTGTTGAAAGGATCTTTACATCGAGGATCCTGGCCGCATCCAGCAACCTTCTGATATTCCAGACAATCATGTCTCGATGATTAATCACAGGTATTAATTTCTGCTGAACATCAATCAAAAGCAGTGCCGTATCCACGGCACTCATCAGTTCGGGGCTGCGTGATAGTTGCTTTTTCTGCATGGAGCGTAGTTGTCGCCTGATCGAGACTTGAGGTTAGCAATTTGCCGGTTATCAATCAAATCTAAGATTCAGCCAAAAGAATCGACTTTCAGCTCAATCATCATCCTGGGGGTGGAAATATTGCCACACCACTTTGGCCAGAGCTGGTCCTAGCCCAGGCGCCTTGCTGAGCTGATCAATGCTGGCAAGTTGGATTGCGTCGATGGAATGAAAATGTGAGAGAAGCTCCCGCACCCGCTTCGGTCCCAGACCAGGAATGTCACTCAGACGTGAACGGGTCATACGCTTGCCACGCTGCTGGCGATGAAAACTCACTGCAAATCGATGTGCTTCATCCCGCAGGCGGCGCAACAGCACCACTCCGAGCTGGCCTGGTTCACTTTCAAGGGGCTGTTTCTGCCCCGGAATGAAGATCTCCTCCCTTTGCTTGGCGAGGGAGCAAACGACAAGATCACCATCAAGATTCAATTCCCTGAGTGCTTCCATCACCGCTGAAAGCTGCCCTTTGCCGCCATCAATCATCACCAGGTCTGGCCAGTCATTGAGTCCATCGGTATGTAATGCGCTGCCACTGCGACGGCGCAGTTCAATCAGATCAGCACCCTCTGCCTTGACCATCGCCCAGCGCCGAAATCTACGCCGCATGATCTCAGACATGGCCATGAAATCATCACTGTGGCCGGCCTTGATACTGCTGCTCTGAATTTTGTATTTGCGGTAATGCTGTTTCGCCGGCAAACCGTCAATGAACACAACCTGGGAGGCCACAGCGTCACTCCCCTGAATATGACTGATGTCATAGCCCTCGATCCGCCGCGGTGGTGTGGTGAGTTCAAGCAGCTGGGCCAGGTCATCGGTTGCCAGAGCCTGTTGTTCCTCTCCCTTTCTGGCTCTGGCCAGCTCAAATTCAGCATTGCGTTGAACCAGTTCGATCAAATCAGCTTTCTGGCTGCGTTGCGGGCAGCTGATCTGCACCTTGCGGCTGCGATGTTCGCTCAGCCAATCCACCATCAGCTCCTGCTGGGGCAGTGGATGTTGCACAAGCAACTCCGGTGGCACCTCCACTGGATCCACCTGGCTGTAGTGCTCCTCGATCACCCGTTGCAACACCAGACCTGGATCAAGCCCCGCCGCATCGGCCGTGAACCCAAGTCGACCCACCAGCTTGCCGGCACGCATCTGAAACAACTGAACAGCAGCGAGGCGCTCATTGGCGACCAAGGCGATCACATCACGGCTCACCGATGAATCCGGAATGCTCATTTTCTGGTCTGCGGTGAGCTGATCAAGGCCGTGTAACTGATCACGAACACGGGCCGCAGATTCGAAATCAAGCCGTTCTGCATAACGGGCCATTTGCTGTTGAAGAAGTTCCGTCAGCTCATCACTGCGCCCCTGAAAAACCATCGCCACCTTGCGCAGGATGCGGTGATAGTCATCGGAACTGATTTTTTCCTGGCATACCCCCGGGCATCGACCAATCGCATGATTCAGGCAGGTTCGATCTGCGTAGAGCGGTCTGGGTCGCTGACGCAGGGGGAAGACCCGTTGCACAAGAAAGAGCGTCCGCCTTAATAGGGCAACATCAACATAAGGACCATAGAAACGATCTGTTGGTTTACGAAATCGTCGCTTACGAGTGATGAAGATACGTGGATAGGCCTCGCTCCATGTGATGCATAGATAGGGATATTTCTTGTCATCCTTCAGCAGTACGTTGAAGTGGGGCTGATGATTCTTGATCAGGTTTGATTCAAGAACAAGCGCTTCAGCCTCGGTATCAGTAACGATGAATTCAATCTCACAGATCTGTCGCACCATCAACCTGATCCGTGGCGAGAGATCATGGCTGCTACGAAAGTAACTTCGAACTCTGCTGCGTAGACTTTTCGACTTGCCTACATAGAGAAGACGATCCTCTCGATCGCGCATCAGATAACAACCCGGATCAGCAGGTATCTCCCGGAGCCGCTGCTCCAGCCGCTCCGGATTGTTCAGCAGATTCGAGTCGATCTGGCTGTTAACCAAACTGAATTCAACCGCCGTAGTTCCAGCCTGTCGTGGCAAGGTTCAACGCGTCAGCGTCCTTGTGCAGCACAGCTGATTTGACCTCGCCAACAAAGACAGTGTGATCACCATGGTTGATTTCACCGACAAGTTCACACTCCACACCACCAATGGCATCTGTCAGTAAAGGCAGGCCAAGCTCACCAAGGCTGAATGGAGCTGAATCGAAGCGACCGCCAATGCCCTTCTGAGGCTTGAAAAAGACAGCCGCAAGATCCTTCTGATCTGCTCTCAAGACATTTAGAGAAAAACGTTTGGTTCTCTGGATCATGCCGTGGCTGGTGCCTTCTGCTCGCACCGCCATCACAACCAACGGAGGTGTGAACGATCCCTGGGTCACCCAACTGGCCGTAAACCCGTTGACGTCATCGTCCTCCCTGGTTGCGCAGATGAACAGACCATGGGGAATTTTGCGGAGCAGAATCTTCTTGGCTTCAAGATCCATGGTCATTGCTGGTTTTGTTGGTGTTTTCAACTCTAGGCAGAGCTTTGATGCATAGGATCCGGCCGATCCTGGAGTTCACATGCGGGCGCTCTACCCCGGCAGCTTTGACCCTCTGACCCTCGGACATCTCGATCTGATCGAGCGTGGCTGTGGCTTGTTCGGTGAAGTGATCGTTGCCGTGCTGCGCAATCCCAGCAAGTCACCTGCCTTTCCCCTGGATCGGCGGCTGGATCAGATCTGTCGTGCGACTGCATCCCTTGAGGGGGTGGAGGTGATCAGCTTTGACGGTCTCACCGTCAGATGTGCCGAGCAGACAGGCGCAGACCTGATTTTGCGAGGCCTTCGCGCCATGAGTGATTTTGAATATGAGTTGCAGATTGCACACACCAATCGCTCTCTGGCCTCGGATTTAGAAACGGTGTTCATGGCAACATCAGCCCATCACAGTTTTTTGAGCAGTTCTGTCGTCAAGGAGGTTGCCCGCTTCGGCGGCAGAATTGATCACATGGTTCCCGAAGTTGTGGCACAGGACCTGCGCAGGCTCTTTAATTCACCTATGCCAAATCAATGACATGAGCGAGGCCCGGATCACTGTTCTCGAGCAGCTGGATCAGCTGGAGGAGATCGTCCTGGAAGGGAGCCGCATCCCTTTCAGCGGTGGTCGTCTGGTCAACGAGCAGGATGCCGTGGAGGTGCTTGACGCTGTTCGCGAAAGTCTGCCTGGCCAGATCGAGCAGGCTGATCAGTTGATTCGCAAACGGGACGATTTCATCAGCACAGCCCGTCAGCAGGCCGAAGAGATTGTTCAGCAAGCCCGTCAGCAAAGGGATCAGCTGGTCAACACAGCCTCGATTCGCCAGGAGGCGGAACGGCAGGTCAACGAACTGCGCGATCAGACCCGCCAGCAATGCGAACAGTTGCTGCAGGCGACCCGTCAGCAATCAGCGCAATTTGAGCAGGAGATGCAGGCCAAACTTGCCAAGCAGGAACAACAGTTTTCCTCCCGTCGCCAGCAACTTGAACAGGAGTCTCTGCAGCGCCGGCAACAACTTGACCAGGAAGCCAACGAACTCAAACGACAGCTGGGGGATCAACACGAACGCAACCGCCAGCAGGCCATGCAGGAGCTTGATCAATTCCGTCAGGAGGGTCTGCGCCTGCAGAAGGAGGCCCAGTCGGAAGCTGAACGACTTCATAACGATGCGCTGCAGTTCAGACAGCAAACCCAGCAGCAATGTGAGTCCTTGATTCAACGAAGTCGGCATGAGGCCGCTTCCGTTCAGGATGGGGCCAACCGCTATGCCGAGCAAACCCTCGGTGAGCTTGAGCAGCGTCTTAAGGAGATGGGTCAGGTGGTGATCGCCGGCCGACAGGAACTCGTCAAGATCCAGGCGATCCGCAGCGATGAAAGCCGTGCCGCCTTTGATCAGGGTCACTCCGCCGATGGGCAGTCGATCAACCGCGGACGGCGGGGGGCGTCCAGGCAGAAAGCAATGAAGGGCAAGGGCTGAGGGCCTGGGTCGAGGTCAACAGTTGACCCATGATCCAGTTAGGGGATCCAGCCCCATTGGCGAGCATGCTGATGTAGCGGGGACCATCCTTGGTCTGCAGGATCCCTGAGATCGAACGCACGCCTGAGAGGGTGCCGGTTTTGCCCCAGAAGCGTCCCTGCAGACCAGTGCCTCGATAGAGATTTCTGAGGGTGCCCCGTTGTCCGGCTATCGCCATTGAAGCCTGGTAATAGGCAGCCAGCGGATGCTGTCCCATTCGCAATAACAGTGCAGCCAGGGTTCTGCTGGTCACCCTGTTGTTGCGTGAGAGGCCACTGCCATCAGCGATCCGAAGGCCTGCACTGGGCAGGTTCTGTTTCTGCATCCAGCGGTTGGCCGCCAGGGAAGCACGTCTGAGATCCCATGAATCAGCGGCCTCCCTCAACAG
>DASCPR010000180.1:0-3441 GCA_036012625.1 Prochlorococcaceae cyanobacterium Fu_MAG_50 | reverse complement strand
AGCCGCAGATCGCTGGCCCGGGGTTCATCAACCTCACCATTCGTCCGCAGCGATTGGCTGCGGAGGTCTCTGCTCGCTTGGCTGATCCGCGTCTTGGGGTGCCTGCGGTTGAACCGGGGGCGCCGGTGGTGGTGGATTTCTCCAGTCCCAACATCGCCAAGGAGATGCATGTGGGCCATCTGCGCTCCACGATCATCGGCGACTCCTTGGCGCGGCTGCTGGAGTTTCGTGGTCATCCGGTGCTGCGGCTGAATCATGTGGGCGACTGGGGCACCCAGTTCGGGATGTTGATCACCCACCTCAAGCAGGTGGCCCCCGAGGCGCTGGAGACGGCCGATGCCGTGGACCTCGGTGATCTGGTGGCCTTCT
The DNA here is from genome assembly GCA_036012625.1 of Prochlorococcaceae cyanobacterium Fu_MAG_50. GTDB lineage: Bacteria > Cyanobacteriota > Cyanobacteriia > PCC-6307 > Cyanobiaceae > DASCPR01. The sequence goes on along the minus strand of DASCPR010000180.1, from coordinate 3,072 downwards.
ATCGCGAGGCGAAGAAACGCTTCGATGACGACGAGGCCTTCCAGACCACGTCACGTGAGGAAGTGGTGAAGCTGCAGGGGGGCGATTCGGTGTCGCTCAAGGCCTGGGGGCTGCTCTGCGACCAGTCCCGGCGTGAGTTCCAGAAGATTTACGACCGGCTCGATATCCGTTTGAGCGAACGCGGTGAGTCTTTCTATAACTCCTACCTTGCCGATGTTGTTGACGCCCTCGATGCCTCCGAGCTGTTGGTCACCGATGACGGTGCCCGTTGCGTCTTTCTGGAAGGGGTGAGCGGCAAGGACGGAAAGCCCCTGCCGGTGATCGTGCAGAAGCGAGATGGTGGTTTTAATTACGCCACCACTGACCTGGCGGCGATCCGTTATCGCTTCGCTGCGGGGCCTGATGGTGATGGGGCCCGGCGGGTGATCTATGTCACCGATGCCGGTCAGGCGAATCATTTCACCGGTGTGTTTCAGGTAGCTCGCCGTGCGGGCTGGATCCCTGAAGACGGCCGCCTTGAGCACGTGCCCTTCGGACTGGTGCAGGGGGAGGATGGCAAGAAGCTCAAGACCCGAGCCGGTGACACGGTGCGGCTGCGGGATCTGCTGGATGAGGCGGTGGAGCGGGCGGAGGCGGATCTGCGTCGTCGCCTGAACGAGGAGGAGCGCAGCGAGTCCGAGGAGTTCATCACCCATGTCGCCAACACGGTGGGTCTGGCGGCAGTGAAATACGCCGATCTCAGCCAGAACCGGATCACCAATTACCAGTTCAGCTTTGATCGGATGCTGGCTCTGCAGGGCAACACTGCTCCCTATCTGCTCTATGCCGTGGTGCGTATCGCCGGCATCGCTCGCAAGGGCGGTGACCTGGAGGCTGTTGCCGGGGAACTTCAGTTCAGTCAGCCCCAGGAATGGGCACTGGTGCGTGAGCTGCTCAAATTCGATGCCGTGATCCTTGAAGTTGAGGAGGAGTTATTGCCCAATCGTCTCTGCAGCTATCTGTTCGAGCTCAGTCAGGTGTTCAACCGTTTCTATGATCAGCTGCCGGTACTGAAAGCTGAAGACTCGGCACGGGCCTCTCGTCTTGCTCTCTGCCGGCTCACGGCAGATACCCTCAGAGTCGGCCTTGATCTGCTTGGCCTTCCGGTTCTCGAGCGGATGTGAGCGAATTCAGGATGAACAGCTGTAGTGGGACACGCCTCCGGCGTTGAAGAATTGGCGCGGTTTCAGGCGGTCGTATCTGGCTGCCAGCTCCGCTGATGGAATGTTGTAGGGATGCTTCAACACGGACTGAAGCTCCTGGATCAGCCTGGTGTCCCCCTGCTCGGCCTGCTGATAGGCGGGGGCGATCAGCCACTCGCGCCAGGTGATGGCGGGGTTCACCCGCTGCATCGCTGCGGATGTCTCTCTGGAGTCGCCATTGCTGCTGACTTGAGCTCGCCAGCGTTGCAGCCAGTCCTCCCATTGTGCGTCGAGCTCTTCGGAACTGGGCAGGTAGAAGCTCTCCTTCAGATCGGGGAGCTGCTCGGGAATGGCCGACAGCTTTCGGAAGAAGATCGTGTAATCGGCTTTGGAGGCCACCAGCAGCTGCAGCAGCTCATTCATCAGGACGGGGTCAGAGGAGGGCAGACCCAGCTTCCTGGTCCACATCGCTTCGAGTTCCAGTTGCATCACCTCGCCAAAGCCATCTCGCAGCTGATCCAGCTGGGCTGTTGCGTCAGTGTTGCCCGTGAGCAAGGGGCGCAGAGCCGACCAGAACATCCGGTAATTGGCTTCGGCAGCCAACGGTTGGTTGAAAAAGCAGAAGTGATCACCACCGCCGGTCCAGGGCTGAAAGCGGGGGTCGAACAATTCGCAGAAGCCAAAGGGGCCGTAGTCGAGCGTGAAGCCCCCCGCGGCACAGTTGTCGCTGTTGAAGTTGCCCTGGCAGTAGCCGACGCGTATCCAGTTGGCGACCAGGGCCGTGAGTCGTCCGCGGAACAGGCGGGCCAGCTCAAGCACCTGTTCCGGGAAGGGAAGACTCGGATCGATCCCTGACCGATAGTTGCGCTCGATCAGGTGCTGCACAATCATCTGCAGTTCCTTCAGTGCTTCGGGATGTGCTTTGCTGCGGACCCTGCGGGCGAACAGCTCCAGCTGCCCCACCCGCAGAAAGGATGGCGCCACCCGGGTGGTGATCGCCGCAGGATTGTCCACAAGAATGTCAGGTTCGACGTTCCGGGAGTTCTCTGAATACCAGGGCCGGCGCACGGTCTCGGAGCGGGACACATACAGCGTCAGCGAGCGGGAGGTGGGAATACCCAGGGCCTGCATGAAGTCCTGCACCAGGAACTCGCGCAGGCTGGAGCGAAGCACAGCCCGGCCATCGGCACCGCGGCAGTAGGGCGTGGGGCCGCCGCCCTTCAGCTGCATTTCCCAGCGCCTGCCGTTGAAGACGCCTTCAAACACCGACATCGCCCGGCCGTCGCCGTAGCCGTTGCCGTTGCCGAACGGGCACTGCTGGATGTATTCGGTGCCGTAGATCGAAAGGGCGTAACCGGTCGCCCAGCCGTAGGGCGGCATCGCTCCTGTGGCGACGCTGCTGTCACCGGAGAACCACCGGCGGAAGGCGTCGTCGTGGGCGAGGGCATCGCTCAGCCCCAGCTCTTGGAACAAGTTGCTGCTGTGCGCCACGTACTCCGGAGCCGGTAGGGGCGTCGGCTTCACCGGCACGTAATGGCCGGAGAGCACCTCGCGAGAACGGTGATCCAGGCCGTCAACCGTCGCCTGCGGATCCGCATGGAGTGATTCCATGAGCGAATAGTCGGCCCGCTCAGCAAAGTCAGCGAATGTGGTTGTCGCCGGCGCGTCAAACGCCCTGGAGCTGGCTGGCATGGGGCCGATCCTCGCTGGGCTTAAGGGGTGTGGGCTGGCCGGGGCATGGCCCTGAATTTCCGGTCATCATCGCTCGGGTGGCCTGCCCGGTGGTCTGAGGGGTCGAACAGGAGGGGTGTAGATAGCTTGACGGTTGGTTTCTGGTTGCCGGGACGAGCCACCCCGTAGCGAATGGCATCACGGCTGAGCGGAGCACCAC